>JAGCBH010000037.1 GCA_017652265.1 bacterium | reverse complement strand
TCACAGGTCGTGGTACAGTTGCTACAGGTCGTGTTGAAAGAGGTATCGTTAAAGTTGGTGACGAAGTTGAATTAGTTGGTTTAGGCGAAACTAAGAAAATAACAGTTACCGGTGTTGAAATGTTCAGAAAATCTCTTGACCAAGGTCAAGCAGGTGACAACATTGGTGCTTTGCTTCGTGGTATTGACAAAACTGATATCCAACGTGGTCAAGTTTTGGCAAAACCTGGTACAATTCACCCACACACTAAATTTACAGCTAACGTTTACGTCTTAACAAAAGAAGAAGGTGGACGTCATACTCCATTCTTCCCTGGTTACAGACCTCAATTCTATATCAGAACAACTGACGTTACAGGTTCAATCAAATTCAATTCTGAAATGGTTATGCCTGGTGATAACGTTGTAATGGAAGTTGAATTGATCGCTCCTGTCGCTATTGAAGAAGGTATGAGATTCGCTATCCGTGAAGGCGGTCACACAGTTGGCGCCGGTGTTGTTGATAAGATTCTTGCTTAATTGATAACACAAGCAATTAACTTTAAAAGCCCTCTGTTTACAGGGGGCTTTTTATATATTTAATTTTGTAAAATTATAAATATTCAAATAACAAAAAAATTTATTAGGGGGTTTAATTATATTGATGAGTATTAATTTTGACGTTAAAAATAACATAAATTTCGGAGCGCGTATAGCTGCAATACCCGAAGCCAAAGGAATTAAATCAACGAATGTTAAAGTGGCAGATTTAAAGCTAAAAGGTTTAACGGCATTTATTGGCGGTGATGTGTTTGAAAGTTCAGGGAAAATTGCAAAGCATGACTTGTTATTTCTTGATAAAAAACTTATAGCAATTGATGAATTTAATCCTGAAGTTTTCCAGATGCAATTGCCTGTTAATTGTGTTTGTATGACAGGTAAAACTGTGGCTCCGTCTATTATTGATCAGCATACTCATGTTATTTTGGGTGATCATAACAGTTTAACAGAAGATGGTATCCGCTCAAGTTTAAGACAGCTTAAAGCAGAAGGTACAGGTGCCATCGTGGCAACTTTACTTCCGGATTCAATAGCTAATATAAGAAACCAGATAAAAATTCTAAATAAAGTTCTTAGTTCTCAAAATGAAGATGAAGCAAAACTTCTTGGAATCCACCTTGAAGGTCCGTTTTTAAGCCCTTTAAAACCCGGAATTCATAACAAAAATGGTTTAATATTGCCGACTATTGAAAATTTTCTGGCAATGGAACCTGAAAATGTAAGAATAGTGACACTTGCACCGGAAATGGATAAAGATTATGCGTTATCAAAATATCTGATGGCGCATGGTATTATACCTTCTGCAGGTCATACTGTAGCAACTGCTGAAGACATACAAAAATCGGGCATAAAAAATATTACGCATATATTTAATGCTATGGCGCCGCTGCACCACAGGACTCCTACCGTTGCAAATGAAGCGCTTTTTAATCCTGATATAGCCGTTGAAATGATTGCTGAAAATTCTCATATAATTCCTCAGGTGAAAGATCTGATTATGAGGGAAAAACCGGCCGATAAAATTATTTTAATATCTGATACGGTGTCGCTTGTTGGGAAAAAGAAAAGTTTTGTTATGGGCGGGAAGCGCATATATATTGATGAAAACTGGATAGCCAGAGATAAAGCGGGAACTCTGGCAGGAAGTGTGAGATGTTTGCATGATTTGGCAAAAGAACTGATACAATCAACCAAAATGACTTTTAAAGATTTTATAAATTATGCTTGTGTAAATCCTGCAAAAAATCTTGGATTGGAAAATAAGTTCGCCGTACGAATAGGTGAAAGTGCTGATATAACTGTATGGAATAATGCGGCGATAAAACCTGAAAAAGTTTTGTAAAGTTTTGTAAACGGCATGTGGGCAAACATGGCAATTTTTTGAACAGTATATACTTTATATATATAAGAGAGAAACTAGAGAGAAAGAATCATGACTGTTCAAGCATTTGGAGCATTAACATCAAAGAATGTTCACTCGGCCCACAGAAACCAGGGTATCGGTAGTTCAATACGTGAACAAAATAGAGTCAATACACAACTTGCTACCGCTCTTACCGGTGGCCGCAGGGTTGGTTATAATCTAGGTAGCAGATTCCAGAATGACACTGCTTTTGCGAACAGATTCTCTTCATCTGATTCTTCAAGCAGTTCAAGTTCATTTAATTGGACTGCAGCAACCACAACAGGTTTAACAGCAGGTTTATCAGGTGCCGCAGCAGGTTGGCAGATGAGCGGCGGTAGTTGGATTGGTGCTGTTGTTGGTGGTTGTATTGGTCTCTTCGGCGGTGGTGCCGCAGCAGGTTGCAGCAGTTAATAATTAATCAGTATATAACGGATATTTTTTGCATAAAGCAAGAGATTTCTCTCTCAATCTTTTCAACTCCGCTTCATTGTCGGAGTTTTTTATTGCCTGTGCAATAATATCTGCAACGATTTTACAGTCCTCTTCTTTAAAACCTCTTGTTGTAACTGCAGGTGTTCCAAGACGTATTCCGCTTGTAACGAATGGACTCTGAGGATCGTTAGGAACGGTATTTTTGTTAGCCGTTATACCGACAAGTTCAAGTACGTTTGCCATATCTTTGCCGGTTTTGCCCGTTTTTCTGAGGTCTAAAGTCATCAAATGGTTTTCTGTCATGCCGCCTACAATATCCAAACCGTTATCAATTAAACCTTTTGCTAATGCTTTGGCATTTTTAACGATTTGTTCAGCGTAAAGTTTAAATTCAGGAGTTGCGGCTTCTTTTAAGGCTACTGCTTTTGCGGCAATTATATGTTCCAAAGGACCGCCCTGCAAGCCAGGGAATACTGCTTTATCTATGCCTGCGGCGTGTTCTTCACTACACATGATAATTCCACCGCGCGGGCCTCTCAATGATTTATGTGTGGTGGTTGTTACAAAATGAGCCCAAGGAGCCGGAGACGGATGAATCCCTGCCGCTACAAGTCCTGCAATGTGTGCGATATCGGCCAATAAATATGCACCGACTTCATCTGCTATTTCTCTGAACTTTTTAAAGTCTATTATTTTGGAATAGTTGCTTGCACCGCAGACGATAAGTTTTGGTTTATGTTCAAGTGCGATTTTTCGGACATTTTCGTAATCTATGTTGCCGTTTTCGTCAATCCCGTAACTTTTTACATCAAAATACATACCGGAAAAATTAACAGGTGAACCGTGCGAAAGGTGGCCGCCGTTAGATAAATCCATGCCGAGAACTTTGTCGCCGGGTTTTAAAAGATAGAAAAATACAGCCATGTTGGCCTGTGCGCCTGAGTGCGGCTGAACATTTGCGTGATCCATATGGAAAAGTTCGCATGCTCTTTTTTGAGCAAGTTCTTCAATTACGTCAATATGTTCGCAGCCGTTATAAAATCTTTTGTGTGGTTTACCTTCTGCATATTTGTTCGTTAAAACGCTTCCTGCGGCTTCAAGTACCGCTTGTGATGTTATATTTTCACTGGCAATGAGTTCAATAGTTTCCTGTTGTCTTTTAAGTTCCAATTCTATTTGTTCCGCAACTTCTTTATCCGTTCTTTTTATATGTTCCAAATTCATAAATATCCCCTCTCATTTTGTTTAAAATAATTATATAAAAAACAACTCTTAACGCAAAAAAGTTAAGAGTTGTTAATTTATTACTTTAATAGGTATTCGTTATTTACCGGTAGGCTTATTAGCAGTTTTATGCTTTTTCTTTATATTGTATCACTCCGTTGTTTATACTTGCTATCGCTTTAGTCCTGACAAAACTGTTGGTGGATGCATCATATCTGTAATAGTAACCCGTTTTTTGTGAATAATAATAAGTAAATGTATTATCTCCTTCTGTTACAGTTTGAGGGTTAGTAAGCCTTAATCGTTCAATTTCATTTTGTTTTTCGTTTGCCAACCTGGTTTCTTTCTCTTCCGGTGTTTCATTTGCCTCTTTTTCGTATTTATAGTTTGCCCACATGCTCGCACCCGTTAGCAACAAATTAGCACCGGCTTCAAATGCGTACATTTTTGCATAGTCTTTACGGGTAAGGCCATAATAATCTCGGCCTGTATAATAATCAAAACCGTAACCGCCACGGTAGCCACGATAATAGTGATCTTCCAGACCACGATTACGAAAACTTAGTCCGCAGGTGTCCAAATCCGTATATTCGTAGCGATGTCCGTAAGAGCGGTATCCATAATTATTTTGTATGCTAATGTTGTTAAATGTAATTTCTTTATAAGCAGGAAATTTGCGTGGTCCGTATGGTTGTACCATAGTTTGCCTCCATCTTTTTATATACTCTACATATATAAAGTGTATATACTCTCAAAAATTGCTACATGAAAGTCATGATATTTACAAAACTTAACATTTGCACAAATGATATTTTATTGTAGAATTCTTGAGGAGGGTGTTGTGACGCGCTATAAAACTATAATCATATTGTCTTTAGTTTTTTTATTTGGCTTAACGGCAGGTTGTGTTGTTGAAAATTTGTTGTCATCAAATAATTTATTAAATGTTGCGGTTGCCAAAGATATTAAGTTGACAGAACCTGTTAAGGCGGAAACAAAGCAGAAAGAAGTTCAAAAACCGTCTGTTTTGTTATTTCACTCTAAAAATTGCTCTTCCTGTACAAAAATAAGACCTGTATGGTTAGCTTTGCAGAAAGATTTTAAAAAAGAGTTTAATTTTTATGAAATAGATGTTGATAATCAGAAAAATGCACCGTTATGTATTGAATTTCTTATAACAACAATTCCGTCTATATACATTGAAGATGTGCCATTCAGAAACAGAGCATATATAAATCCTGCCATGTATGGTTATTTACCAAGATTTGAAGAAGAATTATCAAGATATCTTGATATGCGAAAAATTCTCAAAAAGGGTATGGAATAAGAATTTTTTAAAAAATACGTTAATATTTCTTAATATTTAAAATTTTACTAGCAAAATAATTTTTTGAGGGAACTTTATACGGGCATATAAAGCTCTCTCTTCTTATTTAAACGGATAGGCCTTGAATACCAAGGTCTTTTTTTTACAAGCGAGCGTAGGCACGAACGAAGTGAGAGACGAGCAATTAACAACAGAAATGTTGAATTTCTGTTGGAATTGTGAGCGTTGCCGTTCAACGCGAGCGCAGAAGATTTTGGCGAGGCGGAAAGCCAGAGCAGAGCCTCGGGGAAATATTACCAAAATAAAAGCCTCCATTTTGGGAAATGGAGGCTTTTATTTTTTTATAGACATCTTAGATTTCTTTTTCTTCAATCTTATCAGGATTATTCAATAAGTCATAATTGATTTCGTTTTCGTTATCGGCAATTGCCGCAACAACAACGGTATCAGATGCGACATTAACAAGTGTTCTCATCATATCTGTAAGTCTTTCCAATGTAAACAGGAATGCAAATCCTGCAACAAGTTGTTCAGGGCTCAGACCCATACCGTTCAAAACTAACGCAATTGTGATTAAACCTGCACCTGGAATACCTGCGCATGTACTTGATGCAACGATAGTTAAAATACCGATTTTAACAAGTAATACAGGTGTAAGAATAATTCCGTATGCCTGTGCTAAGAATATAACCGCAACCATTTGTAATAATGCTGTTCCGTCAAAGTTAAGCGTTGCGCCCAATGGAAGTACAAAACTTGCGATTTTATGAGAAATACCACGTTTTTCGCAGCAGGCAATAGTTAAAGGTAAGGTTGCAGATGAACTTGCTGTACCGAAAGCAACCATCAAAGCCTCAGCTACGGCTGAATATAAAACAGCAGCTGATACTTTTGAAAAGACTTTCAAGAATATCGGATACACAACAAAAAGCATTATCAAGAATCCGATAGCAAGAACTAACAAATATTTAGAAATTATTTCAAAAATTTCAATACCGAATGATGCGATAACGCTTGCTGTCAGGGCAAATACACCTGGAGCCGCAAAAAGCATAATCCAGTCGGTTATTTTCATTGTTGCCGCAAATACCGATTCAAAGAATGAAACGATAGGTCTGTTGATGTCGCCGACTTTAGCAAGTGCTATTGCAAAAATCAGAACAAATACGATTATTGAAACCATGTTGCCGTCAGCAAAACATTTGAAAGGATTTTGAGGGATAAAGCCCAAAATCAGATGTAAAACATTACCCTGTTCTGCCATAGCATTTCTGACCATTTCTTGAGCGCTCAAAGCTGCATTTGCGGTAATATATTGAGCCGCACCAAGTCCCGGCTTAAAGAATAATGCAAGCAAACCGCCGATTAAAACGGCAACTGAAGTTATTATACCGTAGTAAATAATCATCTTTTTACCGAATTTACCAAGCTGTCTGTTATCACCGATACTTGTAACGCCGATGATTATTGCGGAAACAACAAGCGGAATAACTACCATTTGTATAAGTCTTAAGAATACCTGTCCGACAAATACAAGGCATTGCATAATGCTGTTGTTATAAGGTGTATTAAAAGTGTGCAACAGGATACCGCAAATTATACCAAGAACGATACCTGAAAATATATGCCAGTTTCTTTTGATACCAAGCCCAAGGGCAACCAATATTTGCATTAACAAATTAAAATTCATAAAAAATAACCTCTTAAAATTGCTATATTATTTCAACGGACTAATTTTACACTATTTTTCATAAAATTACAATAATATGAGAATAAATTAGATTAAATATTGTAAATATTTTTATAACAAATAGCAAAATAATCTTTTTAGAGGATTTTAATAGCAAATAAATGTGATTTAATTGCCGTAATAAGCATTTAAATAAACACAAGGGGATAAAAAACATGGTCGATAACAGATCAGCAGGATTCTATGGAATTGGAGGTTCGTTCAATTTTAAAAGCGGCGACATATCCGGTACTGCGGCCAAAACCCAGGATGATAAAATGGGGCAGGGTAGTGAATATTTTGCTCTTCAAAAGGGTGAAGAAGAAGAATCCCAATTTAATCAAAACCCATACATGGACCGAAGTGCTGTACTCAGAGCAACATTGAATTCCCTTGCCATGATGAATGTTGCAAATGTTATTAATAACAAGAAAAAGACCATTCTTGAAGAAAAAGAAGAAGAAAAAATAGCTAAAGATGAAGAAATAACCGAAACTCTGGAAAAAATCCTAGCTCAGGATGCGGAATTATTTGAACAAGAGCAAGAAAATTCTGAAGAAGATAATATTTAGTCTATAAATCAATTTTTGTTACATCCGTTAACTCTTGAAAAGTCATGCCGAAAGCATTGGCAACTTTTTCAATGGTGTCTATTGATGGTGATGTTTCTCCGCGCTCAAGTTTACCGATTGTATTACAACTTAAATTTGATAAACTTGCTAACTGCTCTTGCGATAATTTTCTTTTTCGCCGTTCTAAAAGGATTTTAATACATATTTTTTTGCTAAAATCACTACAACTTTTATTTTTCATAACTATTATAATATGTACTTGACATATTTTAATCAATATAATAAAATGTAGATATCAACATTAAAATATAGAAAATGAGAAAATGATGTTCAAACAAAATAATAAACTTAATTCTAAAATAATTAATAATTTATACGATAAAGCGGAAGAAGTATATAAGTAATATCTTTCTTATTAAAGCGTTTTGTGAAAAATATTACGATACCGAGGATTTTTATAAATTAAGACCGATTTTGAATTATACGGAAAAAACATCAGATTTTTTGTATGCAGAATTAGTAGATTTAAAATATAAAAATTAAAAAGCGCAGAATGAAAATCCTGCGCTTTTTATTATAACAAACTGAAAATTACAGTTTAGAAGCAACCATCTTAGTAGTTTCAGCCAAACGAGTTGAATAACCCATTTCGTTGTCATACCAAGAAATAATCTTAACCTGATTTCCGCCCATTACACGAGTTAACAAGCCGTCAACAGTTGAACTTTGTGAAGTACCAACGTAGTCTGATGATACTAACGGTTCATCTGTGTAGCAAAGAACATGGCCGTCAGCGCCTGCTTTTAATGCTGCGTTAACTTCTTCAACAGTTACGTCTTTACCTACTTCAAATACAACGTCAACGAGTGAAACGTCAGGGGTAGGAACACGCATTGCGAAACCGTCCAATTTACCTTTTAATTGAGGTAATACTAATGCAACAGCTTTAGCAGCACCTGTTTTTGTAGGAACGATGTTCAAAGCGCCTGCTCTTGCACGACGAGGATCTTTGTGACCTGCATCAAGAATTCTCTGGTCGCCTGTGTATGAGTGAACTGTTGTCATCAAACCTTTAACGATACCGAATTTTTCATCAATAACTTTTGCAACAGGAGCTAGGCAGTTAGTTGTGCAAGATGCCATTGAAATTACATTGTGTTTTGCAGGATCGTACATTTTGTCGTTAACACCAAGAACGATTGTAATATCTTCGTTAGTTGCAGGAGCTGAGATAATAACTTTTTTAGCACCTGCTGTGATGTGTGCTTTTGCTTTTTCAGCATCAGTGAAGAAACCTGTTGACTCAACAACAACTTCTACACCTAAATCTTTCCAAGGAAGAACAGCCGGATCTTTTTCGGCAAAGAATTTGATTTTCTTACCGTTTACTATGATACCTTCTTCATAAGCTGAAACTTCACCGTCAAATTTACCCATAACAGAGTCATATTTGAATAATCTTGCTGCATCTTCCGGTTTCAAACCAGGGTCATTGATTGCAACATAATCAATTTCGTTGAAAATACCTTCTCTTACAGCGGCTCTGAGTGTGTTTCTGCCAATTCTTCCAAAGCCGTTAATAGCTACTTTTACCATAATTTTTACTCCTTCTTCATAAAATAGTAAAATCTAAACATGTTAGATATATCACTAACAAAAATCCTGCGCAAGAGATTTGTTATAATGTTAATGAAAATTTAATCATTGACATTAAAAATTTATTTGTTATGATAATCACGAACAAAGCCGAGATATTTTGTTCAGAGCATATGCTCCCATCGTCTAGAGGCCTAGGACACATCCCTTTCACGGATGCGGCAGGGGTTCAAATCCCCTTGGGAGTACCATTTAATAGAGGAGCTTTTTTAAAAAGCTCTTTTTTTGTATCATCTTTTGTAAGAATTTATGAAAACAAGTGCGCTAAATAACATTCAATTTTCAGGGAAAAATTTATCGGGGATTTCAAAAGAAATAAACGATGAAATGCCGCGTTTTGTCAGGTATCTTGCAGGTTATTCAAACCGTATGGGTGAAAAGCAGGACATATACATAAACGCTATCGGAACAGGAATTATCGCACCGGTGTTTATGGTACAAAATCCTTTTACCGATATGGATAAAAGAAAAAGAATTTATGCTGCATTGAGACAAACGGCCATGACTTTAACGGGAGTTGTTTTACAAACTCTTATTACAATTCCGCTTGTAAATAAATATTTGGACAAACAAATTAAAAAGGGAGCCTTTGGTAAAAAATTTACTTTAAAACCTGAAAATATGCCGAATATTAAAGCCTTTAAGCGTGTTACAAATTTGATAGCGGTTATGGCGGTAATTCCTTTAACGGCAACGATTATGAATAAGTGGTATCCGTACGTTATGGAAAAATTCGGAAACAGAAAAAACGGGGAGTTGAAAAATGGCTAGAATTTCTGACATAATCAACAAACCGATTAAAAGTTTTGCAAATTCAGGGCTTATGGAGCGTGTCTGCAAGCGATACAGAGCAAATGATGGTAATTATATTGCGGCATTCAGCATCGGTGCAATGATATTAAAGGATGCTTATAACTGCGGGATATACGTTGCCAAGAATGAACGAAATAAATCTATACCGGATGACAAGAGAAGATATATTTCAATGTTTGATGTAATGAATTTTCTTCTTATAACCGGCGTTCAGATACTTACATATTTGACGATTGCCCAAAAAGCGACTCAGGCGAAAATTTTTGACAAAGTTTTGGGCAAACATTTTAATCCTGAAAAAATGTCATTGCTTGAACAAAAATTACAGAAAAAATTTCCTGATATGACATCGGGGGAAATAACGCAAAATATTAACAAATATAAAGACACTATCGCATTGTCTTTTGAACATCTGTTTTCTCTGATTACAACTTTAATTCTTGCCAAAAGAGTGATAGTTCCGTTGTTTGCTACACCTCTGGCAGAAAAAGCGGAAAAAAAATTCTCTGCGAATGCTTGATTTTTCAAAATAAATCATTAAAAAAATCCATACATATAAAGTATTTGAATTATACATAAGTTTATGATAAAATTTTGTGTACGAAGAATAGATTAAATCCAAGGGAGTAGTTTTTGAAATTAAACAATTATGTAAATAAATTGTTGTTGCTGGCGGGAATTATAGCCTGCTTGCCTTTGTATTCTCTTGGTGTTGATGAGACTTTAAATGATTCTATTCCGTACAATACTCCGCGTACACAGAATTCACAAGCGTCTGAGGGAGAGAGTATAAGGGATTTGCTTTCGCCTGATGAAGGTTTTATGCCGGAATTTATACTTCCGCAGACAAATACGCTTGAAAGAATGCTGGAAGATAATGATTTAGGGCACGACAAGATTGATAAATCATCCCACAGGCAGAATCTTGATAAAGTTCACAAAAAGCAAACCAAGCCTGAAAAAAGAGATGATTTTCCTGAATATATGTATGATGACGGTATAGATACAAAAACATATACATATTCAGATGAAGAAGTTGCAGATGAAGATAATTATTCTCAGGAAAGTCTTTATGAATTGGAAAGAGAAAAGCTTGCAAAAGAACAGGCGATAATTAAAGATATTCAGATTGAAGGTGCAAATAACATTTCAAATGAGTTAATTCGTTCTCAAATGCAGTTGCAAAGCGGAGCGCATTACAGCCGCGATATGCTTATGCTTGATTTGAAAAATATCTACGATATGGGATATTTTACGGAAAACCTAAAAGCATACCCTTCCAGCAATCCTGACGGTACAGTTTCTATTCAGATTGTCGTTGAAGAAAATGCGCCTATAACAGACTTTACTGTTGAAGGTAATACGGTTGTTTCAACTGAAGAAATACTTGATGTTTTAATTCCGATAAAAGGTAAACCGCAAAATATAAGCGTTTTAAATCAGGCTATTGCTGATGTTCAGAAGCTTTATATAGACAAAGGTTTTGTTCTTTCAAGAGTGGATTCCGTTACGGATGACCCTGATGGTACAGTTAATATTGGTATAGTCGAGGGTAAAGTTAATAAAATTTTTATAACCGGTAACAAAAAAACAAAAGATTACATAATTGCGCGAAACGTTTTGACTGAACCCGGTATGATTTATAACGAAAACATGGTTAAGGAAGATTTAATCAGGCTATATGCGACTCAGGCATTTAAAGATGTAACAAGAGAGGTTGAGCCGGCAGAGGATGTTCCGGATGCATATGATATTACGATAAATGTTGAAGAACAACGTACCGCAACGGTTTCTGTCGGCGGCGGTATTGATACGGTAACAGGTTTATTCGGTTCTGCCGGTATTGCTGATAATAACTTCAGAGGCAGAAACCAGAGATTATCACTTAACGCTTTGGTCGGTACAGGTTTAATTCTTAATGATGCTTCAATTTTAAGAAGAATGAATTTGCAGGCAGAATTAAGTTTCTTTGAACCGTATTTTTTGAATGCTGATACATCATTCTTGGCAAAAGCATATTACAGAGATTTCGGCAGCTATCAGATACCGCTTGCTATTGAACGCAGATTGGGCGGTGAACTGACTTTGGCTCACAGAATTAAATCAAATAAAAATATGACAAGTACCTTTACATTAGGTGTTGAAAATATTGATTTAAAAGAGGGCGGACGCAAGGATATAGAAAAACTTTATGCAAAAAATAATATCCCGATTTCAAAACGTGCAGAACAACTTGAGGGTGGCTTGTTCCTGTCTTTAAGTCCCGGATTAATGTATGATACAAGAGATAGCAATACCGTTACAAGAAGAGGAACTATGGCAAGTATCAGATTTGATGAAGAATTTGGTATGACACATTTCTCAAACACGCATGGCAAACTTTCAGGTATGATAAAACATTATGTTCCGATAAGAAAGAAATCTTCGTTATCGTTCCTGTTTAGAGGGGGCGGGAAACTGCACGGCGATATGCCTGAAGTTATGGCATACCGTTTAGGCGGCCCTTATTCAATCAGAGGTTTCAAGATGAGCGGTGTAGGTACGGGTAATGCCTACATTATGGGTAGTGTTGAATTGGCAACTCCTTTACCGTTCCTAGACAGAACAAAAATTAATTTCTTACAGAATTTAAGATTTACGATGTTCGCAGATGCCGGTCAGATGTTTGGAAAAACAATTACGGATAAAATCTACGACAGACCTATGCACGCTGTTACAGTGGGTGTCGGTTTGAAACTTTATGTACCCGGAATGGGACCTTTGTCAATTGACTATGGTATTCCGCTTACAAATCCTGGTCATTACGGCAACAAACATGGTTACTTTACGTTTGGCGTAGGGGACTTGATGTATTAATATTATGATGTTATAAAGATTACATAAGGAGGAATATATGAAATCCAAACTATTTTTATTGATGGTGTCAACGATGTTGATGGGGGCAAGTGCATTTGCTGCCGGTGTAGGTTATATTGATTACGGCAAGGTTCAGGAAAATTATCCTTTGGCTCAGTCCGCAATTAAAGAAATAGATGCAAAAGCATTAGAAATTCAACAATATATGGTTGATAAAGAAAAACAGTACAAAACTTTAGATACACCTTTGAAAAAACAAAATTTTGAAGAAGCAACAGCGAAAGAACTTCAGGCAAAAGAAGAAGCTCTTTTAAAACTTAAAAATCAAAAAGAAGAACTTGTATATTCAAGAATAAAAGAAGCTGCTAACAAGGTTCTTGTTGAACAAAATCTTGACGCAATACTTGATTTCCGCGTAATGTTTGTTGGCGGAGTTGATGTCAGCGATCAGGTTATTCAAAAATTAAAAGCATCAAAATAAGGTAAAATGCGAACTGTTGATTTAATACTTAAAAAGAAACGCGGGGAAGAATTTTCCCGTGAAGATATTGATTTCTTTATAAATTCGGTTATGAATAAAAATATGCCGGATTATCAAATCAGCGCGCTTTTGATGGCTATTTGTTTTAAGGGGCTTACTGATTTGGAGACGGCATATTTAACCGAAGCAATGGTTAATTCAGGTGACAGAGTTCCGCAAAGCAGTTTACCTGAAGGTGTTTTGGATAAACATTCAACCGGCGGTGTCGGTGATAAGATTACGCTTACTTTAATTCCGATTTTGGCTGCGGCAGGGATACCTTGTCTTAAATTATCAGGCAGGGGGCTCGGGCATACCGGTGGAACAATAGATAAATTAGAATCTATACCCGGGTTTAATACAAACTGCCAAATTGAGGATATGATACATCAGGTTAAAGAAATCAATGCTTCAATTGGTTCACAAACGAAAGGTTTGACACCTGCGGATGGTATTTTATATGCTCTAAGAGATGTAACCGGAACGGTTGATAATGTTTCTCTTATTGCATCATCAGTTATTTCTAAAAAAATTGCTTCAGGGGCTCAGAATATTCTGCTTGATGTTAAATGCGGAAAAGGTGCGTTTATGAAAACACCCGAAGATGCTAAAAAACTTGCAAAATTAATGGTTAGTATTGGTAATCATTTAGGCAGAAAAGTTATTGCCGTTATTACATCTATGGATGAACCTTTGGGTAGAGCTGTCGGTAATTCTGTTGAAGTTATTGAAGCTTGTGAAGTATTAAAAGGGCGTGAAACAGATGGCGAAGTCTATGATTTAACATATGAATTTGCTACTCTGGCATTAATTCATTACGGAATTTGCTCAGATAAAACAGGCGCAAAAGTATTTATTGACGACTTGATTAAATCCGGTAAGGCAATTGAAAAATTTAAACAAATTGTAAAAGCACAGGGCGGTAATCCTGCAAGTCTTGATGATTACACAATTTTGCCGACTGCAAAACATAAAATTGAAGTTAAATCGGAAAAAGACGGTTATGTGCATAACATAGATGCATTTAATATTGCTCTTGGCTGTAAAATTCTTGGAGCAGGCAGAGAGAAAAAATCTGATGATATTGATTTAAGTGTCGGAGTTTACCTGAATAAAAAAACATCAGAAAAAGTATCAAAAGGTGATGTTTTATTCACTGTTTATTCAAATGATGATAATAAAACATCTCAATGTATAGAATTATGCAATGAGGCATATGAAATATCTGATGTTAAACCTGAGAAAAAGCCTTTAATTTACGATATAGTCCAATAAAATAACACATTTGGCGGGTTATAAAAATTTTAAAAATCCTCATAATTTGTTTATGAGGATTTTTTCCACGTTAATTATTTTATTGTTTTGCTCAGTGGTCTTTGCTTCTGATTATGGAGTTTATGACAGGTATAGTTATAAATTAGAGGATGATAACAATGAAAAAATACTTTTTATACTTGATTTTTCAAACAGTATGAGTGAATTTTTAGATGGCGAACCAAAATATGTTTTGATGTTGAATACCGTTAAAAAACTAATTGCACAAATTCCGCCCGAAACGGCAATAGGAATGAGAGTCTATGGACATCGGGGCGGGTTTACTCCAAAAGATATGTGCAGAGCTTCCAAAAATATTGCTTCGGTTTGTTCGTACAATAACAACAATGTTATAAATTCTCTTTCAGGGTTTCACCCAAACGGCATGACACCTATAACGTATTCCCTGAAACAGGCGATAAGATATGATTTTGCAGGAATTACGGGTAAAAAACGTATAATACTTTTAACAGATGGCGGAGAAAATTGTGATGAAAGTCCGTGTAAATTTGTTATGGAGCTAATAAAAACGCGCAGAGATATTTTTATAGATGTAATTGCGTTTAATATAGAAGATGAAGATGATTTAGACCAGTTAGAGTGTACCGCGCTTGTTACAAGCGGAAAGTTTTATACAGCGGATACAGCTTGTGAACTTGCAGATAAATTAGCCAAAAGTATCGGAGTTAAAAAAGAAGTAGATGCAAAAATTATTTCGCACTAGAATACGTGCAGCCTTTATCTGCACTGTCAATTTTTCCGTCATAGTCATTATCTATTCCGTCAAAGCATGAACCTACTGATTCAGGCCCTTCTGCGTGCGGATATTTTGTAAGATATTTATCAGGTATTTTGTTCCAGAAATATTCAAAAAATTCTCTGTAGAATTTTGCCAATCGTTCATTTTTAATTATTAAAGTATTTTCATCATTGTGGTTTTCGCCTGAATTTGAAAAATTCATAGAACCTGCAATTACATATTCATCATCAATTATTATTGATTTAGAGTGAATTTTGCCTGCATAATTTTCTATTTTTACGGGAATATTATTATCTCGGAAATTTTGGATACATGATCTTCTAGCTCTTGCCGTTGTTGCATCAGTTATAATTTTAATATCCACTCCTCGTTTATGAGCCGATAATATAGGTCCTTCAAACTCTTCATACGTTATTATAAATGCGGGAATATAAATATATTTTTTAGCGGAATTTATGTATTTTTTGAGATGATTTTTTATAGTTTTATCCTGCGGTGAAAAATATACTTCTATTTCAGAGTTTCCTACAATATATTTTGAATAATTACTGCGTTTTTTCTTATCGCTGTGAAATTTTCCGGATAACATTTGTTCAAATTCATCAGTATAAATTTGAGCAATTTCTTTTGAATTTATGAATGCAACAAAGTTTGAATTATGTGCGGAAAAATCAGTATCACTGAAATTTAAAGAGCCGGTCATAATTTTTTCATTGTCAATGACCATAAATTTGTTATGCATATGATGTCCAATTTCGGAAGCTTTATCTGAGTCAGCATCATTTTTTGATGCTTCTGCTATGTCAACGACATTTTTATTATCGGGATATATTTTTTTATGTTTATCAAAGTCATAAACGTATCTTAGCTTTACCCCTCTTACGATTGCATTTTTCAGCGCGTTATCTATTTTTGGAATACTTACCCAGCCGTATGCTGCTATATCAATAGATTTTTGGGCGGAATTTATTTTTTCAACCACAGCTTTGCAGATATAAGTAGCACAATCTCTTTTTATGCCAGATGATCTTGTCATATCTGTCAGAACAATTTCTATATCACCATCAGAAATTTTATCGGGAAACACCGTATTCATTACGATTTTAGTGTCTTCTGTCGGATGCTGACACCATTGGCAAGGAATTGCGTCTTCGGGCAAATCTTCTTCAAGAATTATTGTATAATTTTCCGCTACTCTGCCATATTTGCAGTCAACTTCATGGTATTTTGCGCTTTTTCTGTTAAAGACTACAGGGTGAAGTTTCTTTGCTTTTTCAAGGTTTTGAGAAAAGGCTTCTTTGTTAAAGCCCAGAGTTTCGTCATATCCAAAACCGTTATCATATAATATTTTTTTGTAGTTTTTATTATCTGTCCAAATATCTGCATATGTACAATTTTTTGCATTTTCCTTAAGAGGTTTCAACCTTACATTTTTGCCAATAAGAGTTCTTTTTGCAAAATCTTTTGCCATGTAGGCAAGAGAAATAGCATCTTTGACGGAAAGTTTTTCTTTTTGTGCAAGTTCTTTATTGTAATCGGTTACTTCATCGCCGAAAGTTTTTATGCCTGATATACAAAAAATTTCGCTGCTCTGTACTTTTCCGTCATGATTTGCATCAACAGCAATACGTACAGGAGAAAATACTTTAATAACGATGTTTTCACTTTTTACAATGTATTGAAAAATACAAAAAAGTATTAAGACTATTATAAAAAATATTTCTATCCAAAAATATCGTTTCATATTGAAAGAATTATATAAAAAAAATCCCAATTTGTACATCATATTGCGTATTTTCAATTTTGTCAGGACATGTTAATATTAAGTATAAAGAGGAGAATTATGGCCTGCACGTCTAATCAAAATATCAAGCCGCAAACGCTTAAAGTCAACGGCAAAGGCAACCTTGAGGCTTCGGGGTGCGATATTTGTGCGCTTGCTGATAAATATTCAACTCCGCTTTATGTAATAGATGAAAAAACTCTGAGAACGGCGTGCCGGGAATATAAAAATGCGTTTAAAGGCTATAAAAATATAAAATTTTTATTTGCATCAAAATCACTTTGTACAATGGCAACATCTAAAATATTTTCTGAAGAAAAATTCGGTTTTGATGCAGTTTCTGGGGGTGAAATTTATACAATACATAAATCAGGCGTGGATATGAAAAAAGTTCTTTTTAACGGCAATAATAAGTCTGTTGATGAACTTGTGCTGGCATTGGAATTGGGGGTAGGCCGCATTTCTGTTGATAACTTTTTTGAGCTTTCTCTCATAAATGAAATTGCGCATAAATATAAAAAACACGTTGACATATTGCTGAGAATTATTCCGGGAATTGAATGTCATACTCATAAATATATTCAAACAGGTGGTAATAACTCAAAATTCGGCTTTGATATGTCGGAAATTGAAACGGCTGTTCAGGTCATAAAAGATGAGTATAAAAACCTTAATTTGAAAGGACTTCATGCTCATGTCGGCTCTCAGATTTTTGAAAAGAAAATTTATTCTGATGAGATTGATATTTTAATTCCTCTTATGGTTTCTCTGAATAAAAAATATTCTTTAAAAATGAATGAGCTCAACATTGGCGGCGGCTTGGGTGTTAAATATGTATCACATGATAATCCGCCGTCAACAGATGAAATTGCAGAAGTCATTATAAAATCATTAGAAATAAATATTAAAAAATTCAAAATAGATCCGCCCCTTGTTTATCTTGAACCTGGCAGAAGTCTTATATCACCTGCAGGTATTACACTTTATACGGTCGGAGCCATAAAACAGACACCTGACGGTACAAAGTATGTTTGTGTTGACGGCGGAATGGCTGATAACCCAAGACCGTCACTTTATCAGGCAAAATATACTGCACAAATTGCAAATAAACCGCTTGAAAAAAATACTGAAAAGGTCACAATTGCAGGGCGTTTTTGTGAAAGCGGAGATATTTTGATTAAAGACATAAAACTTCCTGAAGTTGAAGAGGGTGATGTTTTGTGTGTTTATAACACAGGTGCTTATAATTATTCCATGGCATCAAACTATAACAGAGTTTCAAAACCTGCAATGGTTCTTGTAAATAACGGAAAATCCGATATAATTGTAAAACGCGAAACGTTACAGGATATAGTCCGTAACGATAAACTTCCCAAAAGGCTTGGTGGAAAATGATGAATGATATTTTAAACTACTTGACAAAACAGCTTATTTCAACATTCAGCCGTCTGAGTTGGGTGAATGCTCTTGAAATACTTATTATTGTTGGTATTTTGTGGGTTGTATATAGGCGCTTTATTAAAGGTACTCAGTCAGAAAATATTGTAAAAGGAAGTTTTATTCTTGTATTTGTATGGATTTTCAGCGAAGTTTTGCAGATTTTCCAGCTCAATATACTTGGTATGTTTTTAAAATCAATAGTAATAATAGTTTCATTAAGTTTAATAGTAATTTTCCAGCCTGAATTAAGAAAAATTTTGGGTTATTTCGGCCAGATGGATTTCTTCCATGGAACTTTTTCTGTTATGAATGAAAAAGAAGAAATCAATGTCATAAAAGAAATTATTGAAACAGTAAAATACCTTTCAAAATCCCATACAGGCGCTTTAATGGTATTCCAAAAGGATTTAAGCAATACATATACAAATGTAGGCACTATTCTTAATGCGGATTTATCTATGGAATTGCTGCTTACAATTTTCCATATCAATACCCCGTTACACGATGGCGCGGTAGTTATTAACGGCAAAAAAATTATATCGGCAGGTGTTCTTCTTCCTTTAACGGAGGATCCGAAATTAAGCTGGAAGTACGGAACCCGCCACAGAGCTGCCATAGGTATGAGCGAACAGAGTGATGCTATATGTCTTGTTGTATCCGAAGAAACAGGTGATATTTCTATTGCAATAGACGGTATTTTGAAAAAATATGATGATGTACAAAATCTGCAATCCGATTTAGAAAACCTTTTGACGGACAAAACATTGAAAAATACAATTACAGATAAAAAAATGTTTAATTTCAACAACTTACTTCAAAAATCTGATAAGGAATAGTTATGAATAACAATAAAACAAATTTTTCACTTATGGCAATTATTAAAAAGTTTTTCTGGTTAACGCTTGGAGCATTCATTGCAGCGTTTGCAATTGAATGTTTTCTTGTTCCTAATGAAATAATAGATGGCGGAATTGTCGGTATATCAATAATTTTAAACTATTTTTTTGATAAATATCCATTGGGGTATTTTATATTTTTCCTGAATATCCCGTTCGTATTCCTTGCATTTAATAAAATCGGCAAAAAATTTGTGCTTCAGACAATATACGCGGTAACGGCATTATCTTATGGAGTTAATTTTTTCCACAGATTTGATATAGTTACGACTGAGCCCGTTTTGATAATTGTGTTTGGCGGTATTTTGTTAGGGATCGGAGTAGGTTTTGTCCTTAAACACGGCGGCTCAATGGACGGAACAGAAATTCTGTCGCTTGTTTTATCCAAAAAGTTTGGTTTTTCGGTTGGCGAATTGATTATGGGCTTTAATGTAATTATTTATACCGTTGCGGGTTTTGTTTTTGGTGTTGAAAACGCAATGTATGCTATTTTGACTTATTTTGTTGCATATAACGTAATTGATATAGTTCAGGAAGGTATTAACAATTCAAAAGCTGTCAGAATTATCAGTACAAAATCAAAAGAAATCGGCAAAATTCTTGTAGAAACACTTGAAGTCGGTGTTACATACATTAAAGGAACAGGTGCATATTCCGGAAAAGAAACGGATATGATATATTGCGTTGCATCAAGACTTGAACTTAACAGGCTGAAAGAAATTACAAAAGCAGTAGATCCGTCTGCTTTTATCGCAGTTGTTGATGTCCATGAAACTTATGGCGGTAAAATGCACAGGAACAATAAAAAAGGCCGCAAGAAAGTTGCCAGATAGTCTAACCTTCTAAATCCGCAATCAGCGATTTTATTGCATTTTCCTGAACGGTTATTTCATCAATTCTTGCATTTGTCTGTTCAATTAATTCTTTAGGTGCGTTTTGAACAAATTTTTCGTTCTTCATTCTGCCTGCCAAAGAATTCTTCTCTGCTAAAAGTTTTTCAAGTTTCTTTTTCTGGCGCGCGATTTCTGCGTTAAAATCAATAAGATTTTCAAGATTTATAACGATTTTTGATAATGAAACAACTGCAGTTGCCGATTTTTTCGGAGTAGGTGCGGATAAATCGCCGTATGTTATATTTTCTACTTTTGCTAATCTCTGAATTAATGGTTCGATTGCTTCAAAAATAGGTTTTTCAGTCTTTTCCGCTCTGATTTCCGCATCAAATTTAACTGACATAGGAATATTGAAGCCCTGGCGAACATTTCTTAAGGATTTTATTGTTTCAAAAACGAGTTCCATTTCTTCGCGTTCTTTTGTGAATACCAAATTTTGGCTGTATTCAGGGAATTTTGAAACCATAATTGCTTTAATATCGGTTTCTTTCGGTATTAATTGCCATACACGTTCCGTGATATGAGGCATTATAGGGTGGAGTAATCGTAAAGACATATCAAGAACATATCTCAAAACCCTCTGAGTATTGAGTTTCAAATCCTTATCGGCAAGTTGAATTTTAGCGATTTCAACGTACCAGTCGCAGTATTCGTTCCAGAAGAAATCATAAAGAATATGCGCATTTTCGCCGATTCTGTAGTTTTCAATATTTTCTTTAAATTCTTTTGCAACACTGTTCAGGCGGTCTAAAATCCATTTGTCAACGATAGTAAGTTTTGAAAAATCAATATCTTTATTATCAACACCTTCTAAATTCATCAATACAAATCTTGATGCGTTCCAGATTTTGTTTGCAAAATTTCTGCCGTATTCAAAGCGTTCATCGGATATTTTAATATCCTGTCCGCCATACGTGCAAAGAGATGTCATTGTAAATCTCAAAGCATCGGAACCGTATTTGTCGATAATTTCAACAGGGTCAATTGTGTTGCCTTTGGATTTAGACATTTTTTGACCTTTTTCATCTCTTATGAGTCCGTGGATATAAACTGTAGAGAATGGTGCTTTGCCTGTAAATTCAAGCCCCATAGTAATCATTCTGGCAACCCAGAAGAAGATTATATCAAATCCTGTTACAAGAGTTGTCGTAGGGTAGAATTTTTTGAAATCTTCGCTGTCTGTATTTGGCCAGCCCATAGTTGAGAACGGCCACAAACCTGATGAAAACCAGGTATCAAGGACATCGCTATCCTGAACGTAATTTTCAGGATCCGGATTTTCCTTTGCAACAACCATTTCGCCTGTTACTTTATGGTAATATGCAGGAATTTGATGTCCCCACCATAACTGACGGGAAATACACCAGTCACGAATGTTTTCCATCCAGCCTAAGTAATTCTTTTCCCAGCGCTCAGGAACAAATTTTATTCTGCCGTCTTTTACAGCCTTAATGGCTTCTTCAGCCAAAGGCCCCATCTTAACAAACCATTGTTCCGATAAAAGAGGTTCAATTGTTGTGTTGCAACGCTGACATTTACCGACATTGTGTTCGTGATCTCTTATGCGCAACAATGCTTGTTTTTCTTCTAATCTCTTAACGATACGTTCACGTGCTTCATAACGTTCAAGACCTCTGAATTCTTCAGGAACCTCCGGACAGTCTTTCATTGTTCCGTTTTCATTCATAATCCATATAGGCTGGAAGTTGTGGCGCTTGCCGACTTCGTAATCGTTAGGGTCGTGTGCAGGAGTTATTTTAACCGCGCCTGTACCGAAAGATTTATCAACGTATTCATCTGCAATAATAGGAATTTCTCTGCCCGACAAAGGAATAACAACTGTTTTGCCGATTAATTCCGAATATTTTTTATCAGACGGGTGAACAGCAATTGCCACATCACCGAAAATTGTTTCAGGGCTTGTAGTTGCAACGATTATTGAACCGACTTCATTTTTCAGCGGGTATGAAATTTCCCACATATGCCCATGTTCGGTTTCGTATTCGGTTTCAACATCGGAAATTGCGCTCATACAGCGAGGGCACCAGTTTACAATGTATGCACCTTTATAAATAAGTCCTTTTTCATATAAACGAACAAAAACTTCTTTAACGGCATCAGAACATCCGTTATCAACTGTAAAACGTTCTCTTGAGCGGTAAATAGAAGCGCCTAAACGTTTACATTGGTCTAAAATCCTTGATTTATGTGTATTTGCCCAATCCCATGTTTTTTCTAAGAATTTTTCTCTGCCCAAATCATAACGGGATAAGCCTTCCTGACGTAATTGTTTTTCAACGACATTTTGGGTAGCAATTCCGGCATGGTCAGTTCCGGGTAGCCAGAGGGTTTCATATCCGGCCATTCTGTGGTAACGAATGAGGATATCCTGAAGAGTTTCGTCAAGTGCGTGTCCCATATGCAAAACGCCTGTAACATTTGGCGGCGGAATTACGATAGAATAAGGTGTTTTATCGCTTTTTGCATTTGCTTTAAATAATTCATTGTCTTCCCAGAATTTATAAATTTCTTTTTCTGTTTCTTTCGCATCATAAACGGTCGGTAAATCTTTAGTCATTGTATCTGTCATTGTAAATCCTCTTTTGACAAATTCATATCACGAAAAAAGATAAAAAACAATTAAAACTTTTCCAATGGTTCGGCTTTGTTGAGGTCTATGTAATAAAAAATATTGTACACAACTCCGTATGGGAAGAAATAAACATTATCCGCAGGAGTAATTTTTATCATTGAATAGGTATTGTCTTCTTTTGAAATACTTATCAGAAAACTTTTATTTACGGCTCGGAACAAAATGTAACCCATTTTGGACTGAATTTCTTCTATTTCAAAATTGTTTGCGTTTACGGCAGAAATTGCAAGGTAAAACAATTTTTCCGCACTCATTTCAAAACGGGCACAACACTTTGCAAAATCTATGTTTTGCGGGTTAATGAGAGCATTTTTCAAAGAATCTTCAGTTTGTTCGTTTACGGCAGCCTGGTTAGGGGGAGTAATTTGTTCGGCATATGTATTTTGTGCAAACAATACAAAACACGATAATAATATTAATGCTATGCGAATTTCCATGTTGCCCCCGAACTTATATCTACTTTTAAAGGAACAGTCAAAATATTTTCAAATTCCATTGATTGTTTTAAAAGTTTTTCCACTGTTTGAATTTCATCATTATAGGTTTCAACAACCATTTCGTCATGAACCTGTATTATTAATTTAGATTTTAAATTGTTTTCTGTCAAATTGTTATAAAATTTTATCATTGCGAGCTTCATCAGGTCAGCCGCCGAACCCTGCATCGGGAAATTTATTGCAGCACGTTTTGCAAACTCTCTAACCATAGCGTTTGAACTGTTAATTTCATCTTTGAAATATCTTCTTCTGCCCCAGATAGTTTCCGTAAATCCGTCAAGCATAACTTTGCGGGTTATTTCATTCATATATTTTTTAACATCAGGATATGTCATAAAATATTTGTCAATAAACGCAAAAGCTTCTTCATTTGTTATCCCCAGTGCCTTTGCAAGACCGTAACCGCTTTGACCATACACTATGCCGAAATTAACGGTTTTTGCGCGGCTTCGCATCTGTTTTGTAACATTTTCGGGCGCAACTTCATACACTTTTGAAGCGGTAAGTGTGTGAACATCAATATCGTTTTTAAACGCTTCGGTTAAGTTTTTATCCTGTGTTATATGTGCCAAAATTCTAAGCTCAATCTGGGAATAATCCGCAGAAACTATTTTATTGTTCCTGTCTGCCGGAACAAATGCGGCTCTGATTTTTTCGCCTTCTTCACTTCTGGCAGGTATATTTTGCAGATTAGGATTAGAGGAAGACTGACGCCCCGTAACCGTTACCGTTTGATTATAAGTTGTGTGTATCCTTTTGTCTTTTGGATTTACAAGTTTTAAAAGAGCGGTGGTGTATGTAGATCTCAGTTTTGCATACTTTCTGTATTCCAAAATATATCTTGCAATTTCATAATATTGCGCAAGTTCTTCCATAACGTTTACATCAGTTGAATAATTTGCAGAGCCTTTTTTCTTTTTTTTGTGCGGTAAATTCAGTTTTTCAAATAAAATCTGTCCGATTTGCTGTGGTGAATTTATGTTAAACTTTTCACCCGCCAAAGAATATATTTTTTCTTCGCAAATGGCGATTTTTTCATTGAGATAATTTTCCATTTCGTTCAGGTGTTCCGTATCTACTGAAACTCCTGTTATTTCCATATATGAAAGTACTTTAGCAAGAGGTAATTCAATATTTTTAAGGATTTCAAGATTAGTGTCAGACATGTTTTCAAAACGGAATTTTGCAAGCCTGATCATAATCCACATGTTGCGGAGTTCTTGCTTGTATTCAGTATTCAGTGTATATTTTGGCTCATCTATCGGGGAAATCTTTAACAGCTGAAGTGCCTGAACATCAAGTTCGTGGTTTGATGATGAATTTTCGACGTAATCCGCCAAAACAGCATCAAAAATCACGTTGTTTAACTGCCAATTATTAACCGAAAATGTATTATATTCTTTCTTTGAATCAAGAGTGAATTTTGATATTTGACTATTTTTAAAAATATTTTTTATAGTTTCCGGCAAATATGAATTTTTAAGCGGCAAAATAAAAAGATGTGCAAAAATTTTATCATTATCTTTAAATTTTATGGTATTCCCTTCAGCTGAAAATTCTTTTAATCCGAAAACAATATAGTCAACACTGTAATTTAAAATATCATTTGTAGGGCCGGTTACGGTTTTAAAGAAAATTCCGTTTTTTGCACTTTCACAGAACGAATTGATTTTATCATCATTATCCAAAATTTCTGCAGAAACGGTGTCGTTTGCCCATTCGGAATTTTGTGTTGTACTTTCAGTTGCAAAAAGTCCCAGCTGACCTTCAGGAACTATGATATTTTCCTGGGAACCGCAAATATTGTCGGAGCGGTTAAAGGCTTTAATTAATTTATCAATATTTTTCAAAAAGGATAATAACTGATATTTTGTCAGATATTCTTTGACATTGTTCATATCAGGAAGTTCAATACAGGCATGCTGAAAATCAAAATCCACATCAACATCTCTTACAATGGTTGCAAGGTATTGGCTTTTATATGCCATTTCTTTTCCGTCAGTAATTTTATCTTTAACCGAGCCGGTTTTTAAGCTATCAACATTTGCATATAGATTGTCAAGAGAGCCATATTCTCCAAGCAAACTCTGTGCAGTTTTTTCTCCGATACCTTTTATTCCGGGGATATTATCCGAAGTATCCCCTCGCAATGCTTTGTAATCTATAACCTGATTAGGATATACCCCAAGTTTTTCAAAAACTTTGTCCCAATTATATTCGATTAATTCACCCTTTGATGGGATAATAACTTTCACAAAACCATCTTTATCAACAAGCTGAAAAGAGTCCTGATCGCCTGTAAGAATAAGGGTTTTGTGCCCCAATTCAGTTGCTTTTTTGCTGATTGTACCGATAACATCATCCGCTTCAAACCCCTCTTTCATATAAACAGGGATATTAAAAGCTTCAAGTCCTTCATATATTAAACCCATCTGGCATGACATATCATCCGGCATTTTTTCACGATTTGCTTTATATTCTTCATAACTTTCCGTTCGGAAGGTATGGTGGCTTACATCAAAAGTTACCGCGATAGCGTCAAGAGCAAGTTTGTCTTTTTGTAAAAGATCAAATATAGCTTTAAAGAAACCAAAAACAGCCCAAGTCGGAGTCCCGTCAGAAGTACGCATACCCGTTCTTTCCAGCGCGTAATACTCCCTAAATGCAAGTGCATGGCCGTCTATTAATAATAAAGTTTTTCCCTCTGACATATCTTGAAAAAATTTTCGCATAAAAAATAAACTTTGGCAAATAAAATAACTTGTTATGTATATAGAAATATGTTAAAATACATGTATAAAGCGAAGAGGGATTTTATGAAAAAATTTAAAGCATTTACAATGGCGGAAATTTTGATTTCTATGACTATAATCGGAATAGTTGCCGCAATAACGATACCTGCATTGCAGGGTAATGTTAGCGAAAAAACGTGGTACGCACAACGAAAAGCATTATACAGCAGGCTTTCGCAGGCATTAGCTATTATGCCTTCTCTTAACGGCTACGGTACTGACGGTACTGCGGCAGAAGTTGCTCAAAATACCGCTCAGGCTTTTATTGTTGACGGTTTATCAAAAGTTATTCAGATTATAAATGTTTGCGATAAGGATCATTTTGCAGACTGCAATTTCCCTTCGCAAATAACCATCCTTGGCGGTGGAAGCTCCATTGCAACTCCTAAAAAAATGTCAAATTTAAACACAACGATTATGTATGTCGGAAATCCAGAAATTGCTCACTATATGATTGACTCTGATGCGGTAGCTTTTGAAACGGTTAACGGAGAGTCTCTGCTTGCATTTTATAATCCGTACTGTATATTAGGCGATATATCCTTAGACGGACAGAGTTCTGTAGGTCAGCAGGGTATTTATCATAAAATTCACGTTTGTGCAAATTTCATTTTTGATTTAAACGGTGTTAAAGGCCCGAATGCCATTGGTAAAGATATCGGATTTATAACGGCACTTTATCCTACAGATCCGAATGTTGTTATGGCAATACCTATGGCGCAGCCGAATAAAACGTACAAACAAACGGAAGTAGTCAAAGCTTGTCGTGACATTAATGAAGAATATACGGCTCCTAATGCTGATGAAGCAGTATCTTTGTATTATAACAATGCGATGCATAAAGCAAAAAGATCTACCTGGACAACTACTATGATAGACGAAACTCATGGTTACTGGATGGGCGAATCGTACGGGATAATTTATCCTGATTTAAAAACCAAGAAAGTGGAAGTTACCTGTATAAAAAGGTAAATTAAGCGGATAAACCTTCATCCTTTTTGGTCTGAAGTCTGACAACTTCTGCGTTGTTTCTGTTTTTAACCATGTCAGCCGTAATGGTGAATTCTTTAATATCACCTTTCAGCGGAACGTCATACATTATATCAAGCATTAGTTCTTCAACAATTGATCTTAGTGCTCTTGCACCTGTTTTGCGCTTAATTGCTTCTTTGGCAATTAAATCTATTGCTTCAGGTTCAAATACAAGATTTACACCATCCATTTCAAGCAGTTTTTGATACTGTTTGATAATGGCATTCTTTGGTTCGGTTAAAATCATTTTTAAAGTTTTTTCATTCAGCTGATCAAGTATTGCATAAGTCGGAATACGACCGATAAATTCAGGTATCATACCGAATTTCATCAAATCATCAGGCTGAAGTTTTTTCAGTAATTTATTGGAATTTGCTTCACGTTCAGCTTGAGTTAAAGCACCTTTTGCGCCGAAACCTACAGAAGAACCTTCGTTTGTTCTGCGTTCAATTATTTTATCAAGTCCGACAAATGCACCGCCTACGATAAATAAAATATTTTTGGTATCAATTTCAATAAATTCCTGATGAGGATGTTTTCTGCCCCCCTGAGGAGGAACGTGTGCAACAGTACCTTCTATCATCTTCAAAAGTGCCTGCTGAACCCCTTCACCTGATACGTCACGGGTAATTGAAGTGTTTTCGGATTTTCTTGAAATTTTATCAATTTCATCAACATAAATTATACCTTTTTGCGCTTTTTCAGCATCAAATTCAGCATTTTGATAAAGTCTTAAAAGAATGTTTTCAACATCATCACCGACATAACCCGCTTCGGTTAAAGTTGTAGCATCAGCCACCGCAAACGGTACATCAAGCATTTTTGCCAATGTTTGTGCCAATAAAGTTTTACCGCTTCCTGTCGGACCGACGAGAAGAATATTTGATTTTTGGATTTCCACTTCATTTGCCAAATCGGATGATTCGTTGTTTTTCAGCCTTTTATAGTGGTTATATACGGCAACCGACAATACTTTTTTGGCATCATCCTGACCGACAATATACTGGTCAAGATAAGCCTTAATTTCATGCGGTTTTGGAATAGATTTTTCTTCTTCTGAAGATTTTTCTTCTTTGGAAACTTTTTTGTCTTTAAGTTCAAAAAATTCTTCATCCAAAATTTCGTTGCACAACTCAACGCATTCATCGCAAATATATACCTGAGGGCCGGCAATTAATTTTTTTACCTGATCCTGCGTTTTACCGCAGAATGAGCATTTTAATTTACCGTCATCTTCATGATTTGGCATTATGTAAATCTCCGTTTGTTATTTTAGTTCTTCTTTTGTGATAACTTTGTCAATCATACCATATTCAAGAGCTTCTTGCGGAGTCATGATATAATCACGGTCCGTATCTTTTTCAATTTTCTTGATAGATTGACCTGTGTTTGCAGCAAGAATTTCATTCAGGGATTTTTTAATTCTTATGATTTCAGCAGCCTGAATTTCAATATCTGTTGCCTGACCTTGAGCACCGCCTAAAGGCTGGTGAATTAAAACTCTTGAGTGAGGTAGGGCTAATCTTTTACCTTTGGTACCTGATGAAAGCAGGAATGCTCCCATAGATGCAGCCTGTCCAAGACAGATTGTTGAAACGTCAGAACGTATGTGCTGCATAGTATCGTATATTGCAAATCCGGCAGTAACACTTCCGCCAGGGCTATTGATATACAACATAATATCTTTTTCAGGATTTTCGCTGTCTAATAACAAAAGTTGTGCAACGACAAGGTTTGCTACCATATCATCAATTTCTGTTCCCAAAAAGATAATTCTTTCACGCAGAAGTCTTGAGAATATATCAAAAGATCTTTCGCCTTTGCTTGATTGTTCTATAACTACAGGTACAAAACTCATATTTAATTTCCCTTTCTTATCTACATTATATTTGTATAAATCATTTTATCAAACATCTATTTGGATGACTTGACGTAATTAATTTCATTATTTTCAACAAGGAATTTTCTTACTTTGTCATTTATTGCCTGTTGTGATATTGCAGAAAGAGCTCCCGGATTAGATGAAAGCTGTTTCATCAGACTTTGCGGATCAATTCCGTATGCTCTGCTCAGTTCTTGCAATTTAATCTGAATATCGACAGGAGAAAGTTTAATATCTTCTTCTTTTGCAATCTTATCAACCAGAAGTGTATTCTTAATTCTTATGAGCGCTTCTTCGCCCAAAACTTCTTCCACGTCCTTGCCTTGAGATTTGAAAACATTTTCCAATGACAAACCTTGCATAGAAAATCTTTCTTCATATTCAGCTTTAAGCGCTTCTTTTTCTCTCAATACCATTGATTGAGGAATTTCTACTTTCAGGCTTTCCATAATTTTTTCAAAAACCTTGTTTTCTGCGTTTTGAAGATTATTATTTTCTCTTTGTGTTTCCAGATGCTTTTTGATATCTTCTTTTAACTTGTCAAGAGTATCAAATTTTGCAACCTTTTTAGCAAAAGCATCATCAATTTCAGGAAGTTTGCGTTCTTTAAGTTCCTTAATTGTAACTTTAAATACAGCCGGTTTACTCTTAAGGCTTTCTTCATAGTAATCATCCGGGAATGTTACGTTAACTTCAAATTCTTCATTGAGAGGTTTGCCGACAAGACTTTCTGCAAAACCCTTAATAAAGTTTGAATTTGCCAAATCAAGATTATAATCTTTTCCTGCTCCGCCTTTAATTTTTTCGCCGTTTACCGTGCCGTCAAAATCTATAACAACTATATCGGTATCTTTTGCGTTTCTTTTTTCCGTAACAGGAACAATTTCCGCATATTGTTTTTGTAATCTTTCAAGCGATTTTTCAACCGCATCATCTTCAATAACAAAATCTTCCACATCAATTTTTAAATTTTTATATTTTCCTACTGTAACTTCAGGTCTTGTTTCAAGTTTTAATTCAACTTTAACATCCTTGCCGTCATCAAATTTGTAAGAAACAACTTCAGGTCTTGTGATAAGATCAAGGCTGTTTTCTTTTGTTGCTTCTTCAATATATTTAGGGAGCATTTTTTCTAAAGCTTCGTCTTTAATTCTGTCTTTTCCTACGTGTCTTTCAACCATATTGGCGGGAGCTTTACCTTTTCTGAAACCCGGAATATTAACATACTGAGAGAATGCTTTAACGGCAGTTCCATATGCTTTTTTTGCTTCTTCAGCAGGAATTACAAGTTCTAATTTTACGACATTTTCTTTTTCTTTTGTTACTGTAGATTTCATTTCTATCCTCATTTCTTATAAAATCATAATAAATATAGGACAATTATACCAAAAAATTGAAATATTGCAACAAAAGAGCCGTACGAAAGTACGGCTCTTTTGTAAAATTTTAACTCAACTATTTAAGTCTTACATTAACAGTTGAACCTTTTCTTGAAAATTCAACTTTGTCTTCTCTTGCTAACCATCCAAGACCTAAATCAGCAAAATTGCCTTTCAAATCTAATTCTTTTTTAATTTTTGAAAAACTTGTTTCACCGTTTGAATACAGGTATTGGTAAATTTCGCCTGCTGATGAACCTATCATGTCTTGTACTTGAATTTCTTCGTGATGTTTAGTTACCATAATTTAAAACCTCCGTTTTGTTTTTTTATTTTTATAAGTAAACTTTTCCTAACATCAATTATGATACAGTAACAAATAAAAAAAAGCAATAGATTTTTTTATAGTATTTGATGTAATTTTTTGATATAATCCGACTAACGGGAGTATTTACTTTGCTTATTCAGGGAAGTGTTGCAAGCAGAAAAACAGAATTTCTTATAAACAAATATGCCGAACTGGTAAACAGCGGCGTAAATCCTGATGAAATTCTGGTGCTTGTACAAAATTCCACACTTAAGCAAAGATTTGCTGATGAGGTTTTGAAAAAATTAGAAATTGAAAGTTTTTCAAAACTAAAAATTTATTCGTTTTTCTCACTTGTTTATAATGCAGTAGCGGATAATTGGGCAATTCTGGAGGGGGTTAATCCCGATAAACCGCAGTCCTTTCTTCTGCCAAATTTAACAGGCCTGGAAGTTTCTCAGTATATTCTTAAAGACATAATTAAAAAGGTTGGTTTTAAAGGTTACAATTCAGGGCGTTCTCTTTTGCACCAGTTATTCAGAAGATATTCTCTCATTGTGCAGAATAATCTTTCAAAGGATGAAATAAAAGAGCGGGGAAAAATTTTAAAAGAACCGTATGAGGATGATATAAATACGACCATGCGGATTTTTTTGCGCAAAACTCTTTCGCTCAGAAGTTTTGATTATTTGCGTCAATCACTTGTGTTTAATTACATATATAAAAATACTGATTATTTTAAAGAAATAAAGTATCTGCTTTTAGATGACGGGGATGAAATAACTCCTTTATGTTTTGATTTTATAGAATTTTTAACACCGCAATTGAAAGACTGGTATATTTGTTATGATTTTAACGGATCATCAAGAGCAGGATATTTAAGTGCCGATAAAAGTGCTGTTTGGGAGTTTGAGAGATTATTTAAGGAAAAAAGCGCAGAATTTGAAGATAAAAGCATAATGCTTTCCGATTCCAAAACTATATTTTTAAATGTTAAAGAGGATAAGCGCGGCGTTTTGAATAATTTTGAGTTTAGCTCTCTTTCCAAGCGCTCAGAAATTATAAATACTGTTGTTGATAAAATCATTTCTCTGACAGAAAGCGGGGTTTTGCCGTCAGAAATTTTAGTAATTACTCCTAATGTTGATGAAATGCTGAAATTTACACTGGAAGAAAAATTAAAAGACCGGCTTAATGTAAGACTTTTGAGTGGAAGTAAAAAGTTAACGGAAAATCTGCTGGTATTATCTGTCTTGAATATCCTAAAATTAAATACTCCGCTAAAAAATACGCTTTCGGAATTGGATTTAAGACCTATTTTGAATGATTTTTTAGGTATCCCTGTTAAATACTGCGATAAAATTCTTGAAAAATTTAATGAAAATAAGACGCTTATACCGTTTGAATTTCAAAATTCAGAGTACATAAACAATTATTCAAGATTTTTAGAGTTTTTGGATTCGCTGAAAGAGGGTAATTTTAAACTGTCGCAGCAAGCGTTTAAACTCTATGAAAAATTTGCTCCTGTTTCAAGGCTTCAAAAAGATGTTTTGTCGGGATTTGGATTTTTCTTGAAAGAATTAAGAGATTTTGAAAGTGTTTTCGGGGAAAAAATTGAAGAACACAAAGCGGATATTCTTTTGCAGATAGAAAACTCAATTATATCCGAAAATCCTTATTCAACTCTTGAAATTGAGCCGACAGATTTAATTGTGGGAACTCCCCAAAAAATTATTGATAATCAAATTAAAACGCAGTATCAATTTTGGCTTGATGTTTCTAACCAAAACTGGATGAAATCCGATATAGGCCCTCTGTATAATTCTTGGGTTTTCCAGAAAAACTGGGATAAAGATGATTTTACGACTGAAGATAATATAATTCTTTCAAAAGATAAAACCGCGCGTGTTTTGAGAAAACTTACACTTTTGGCGGGGGAAAAAATATATACGTACTCAAGCCTTTTTGATGGCAGCGGTGCTGAAAATTTTGGCGGAATAGAAGAGTTTATCGTTTCATCAGAGCAGGATGAAAATAAAAAAAGTGAAAAAACTTTTAAAATTATCCCTCGTGATGATCAAAAACCTGTTCTTGAATATAAATCCGGAAAAATGGCGGTTTCTGCTGTTCCGGGTGCGGGGAAAACCACTATTTTACTTGCTCTTATTATAAATTTGATGGAAGATAAGATTCCTCCTGAAAACATATTTGTTATGACTTATATGGAATCTGCGGCAAGAAATTTCAGGGAAAAAATAAAAAATATTTTCCCTAACAGTTCTAAATTACCTAATATAAGTACAATTCATGGGCTTGCTTTGAGAATTTTAAAAGAAAACAACAATTTTGAACGTATGGGGCTTGACGGTGATTTCGGAATTTGCGATGACACTCTGCGAGGGCGGATTATAAAAAACATTGCCGTTGAAATGAGGCTTGATAAAGATGAAATGAACGATTTTGACAGAGCTGTTTCTATACATAAATTTTCACAGGTTGACAACCCTGTTACCGCCGATAAAAAACTTTTAAAATTTCTGAATTTCTTCGGCAAATACGAATCGGCGCTAAAAGAGCGTAACCTAATTGATTATGATGATATTTTGCTTTATGCGGTTAAAATACTTGAGAAATTTGAAGATGTCAGGGAATATTATCAAAACATTTGTCATTATGTTATTGAAGATGAGGCTCAGGATTCTTCTTCTTTACAGCAAAAACTGATAAATATTTTGTGTGCAAAATACGGTAATTTAATCCGCTGTGGTGATATAAATCAGTCTATTACAACGACATTTTCCAATGCGGATGTTGAAGGTTTCAGACGGTTTAATGCTGAAAATCCTAAGGTGTCAATGGATTGTTCTCAACGCTGTACGCATGATGTATGGACTTTGGCCAATACTCTTGTGAGTTGGGCAGAATCAAAACCTGAACTTAAAAATTCTTTTTATCCGATTTTTATGAAACCTGTTCAGGGCAGAAATCCTGATACAGAAGATGCCGTTAAATCCGAAATATTTTTAAATTCGCAGGATGAAAAAGCATATATTGTGAAAGAAATCCGAAAGATTTTCCAAAACGAACCTGATGCAACGGTGGGTATCCTTTTAAGATCAAATTTCCAGGTTAATAATTGGATTTCACATCTTGCCGGATTTGGCTTCAGCGCAATTACAAGAACGGAATCTTTAGGGCAAAAACTTATATTTAAAGTTATATTCTCAATCCTGAAAGCTATTGTAAATCCTTTTGATAACTTTGTCATTGCCAATGTTTATGAAACGCTTTCGGAACTGGGGGAATTTAAAATTAAGAATACTGCCTATATAAAAGAGTGTGAAAAACCTTTTATTCAGATGAATTCAGATGATATTGAAGATATTGAATTTGCACGTTTTTACTGGGAAATTGTTTACTGGATTTCTCAAACATCACTTACGGCAGAACAATTTGCCATAAAAATCGGCCTGAAATACTTTAACAATTTTGAAATTGAAAAGGCTAACGCATATTTGATTTCTACACTTATAAAGCGGTTTTCCGTTAACGGTGCGGGTGATATAAAAACGATTGTTCAGCGCCTTGATGAATTGTCTAAACGAAGCAGAGTCAGCGGTTTAAATTTTTTCAGCAAGGAAGATGAGGATGACGACAAGTTTTTTGAAGGGAAAGTTCAAATTATGACAATGCACAAGTCAAAAGGGGATGAATTTGACTACGTATTTTTGCCTGAATTACTAAACAGACAACTTAAATTTAGCCCTGATGATATAAAAGTCAAGTCATCAGACAGATTTAATGAAAATTTAAGACGGCTTAGTCCGGACTATAAGCCCAAAACGGATAATGAAATAATTAAACAAATTCTGACCGAAAATCTTAAACTTATGTACGTTGCAATTACCCGTGCAAAAAAATATCTGTATCTGACAACGTACGAAAAAAATAAGCCTAACGAAAAACCAAATCTGCCGAATTTGATTTTTACGGAAATTTTATCAAAGGAGGCTGTGTTATGATATTTTCTTCCAATATGCTGAAAACATATAAACTATGTCCTCAAAAATATAAATTCAAATATGAAGATAATTTTACTCCTCCTCAAAATGCGGAAATATTTGAAAAAGGTAAGAAAATACATGCTCTTGCTCATTACTATCTCCTGGGAACTGATATAAGCAAGTTTGAGCAGTCGCTTTCTGCGAAAGAAAAAATCCTCTGGGAACGTTTGAAAACAAATAAGTATTTTAATCTTAAAACGTTTGGAACTGAATATGAATTAAATTGCAAAGCCGGAAAATACTGGATAGGCGGCAGGCTTGATGCCGTTGTATATGATGATGACGAAAATTATTATATTCTGGACTATAAAACAGGTGCAGTTCCTGCTGAACCCGAAAAAGATTTGCAAACAATTGTTTATATGTGTGCTCTTGCTGCTCATCTCAAAAACTTTAAGAGCATGAAATTTGTTTATCTGGATTTAAGAAATAATACAGAAAAAGTTATTGACAGTAAGCAAATAAATCCAGCTATCGTTGAAAATATTTTAAAGCAGATAGAAATGAAAAAATTTGCGCCGCAAACAGATAAAAAAGTTTGTGAGAATTGTGAATATAAAATGTTTTGCTGATAAAAAGAGCGAGATTTTTTCAATCCCGCTCTTTTTTGTATTCATATCAATTCTTATTCAGCTTTCAATTCTTCGGTTCTGATAGATGATTTGTCGTCACCTGTAGCTTTATCTTTGAACTTTTTAACTTGTCTGTCTAATTTATCTGCCAATAAATCAATGCTTGCATACATGGATTCAGCGGATTCTTCGCATCTTACAGTGCCGGTTGTCAGTTTGCATGAAACTTCTGCAACGTGTTTGCCCGTTGCTGCAGGGTTTTTGATAACCGAAAGCACAACATCAATGCCTTCAATCTGATCATAATGGTTTGCTACTTTACCGAATTTTTCTTTTACATAAGCTTTAATTGCATCGGTAATTTCAATATTTCTCCCGTTAACGTATATGTGCATAGCTAATCTCCTATCTAAATACTTACTCACTAAGTATAACATGCCTGCAGGGAAATTTAAACCCCGTGTGAGTATTTATTTAACAAAGTTAATACAATTTTATTCTTCAATTAAAAACTGTTGCAGTTCAACGTTAGGTGTGCCGATAACTCTGACAAGTTCCAAAACGGATGCCTTCATCTGGCATTTTTGAGATGCACTTGAAAAGAAGTCTTTATAAAAACAACCTTCGCATACACATCCTCTTTTGTAACACTCCAATGCAGTCTGAGTCCAGCGTCTGACTGCTATTGCTCTTCCCATATCTCTACTTTTTAACAATTTTCTATCTCCATCAGATTATCTTTTAACTAAAAAGGATATCTTCCAGCTCTCACTTAAACTCCATATACAACTTCAATCCCAAAATCAAGTTGAGGCTGAAACACTTTGTTTTACATACCCTTGCTAACATTATAAAAAATCACTTTCTAATTTCAAGACAAGAACATGTATTTGTAAACAATTGTAAATAAAGGCTTTAGGACAATTTTAACAATATTTTTAGCGTCTGTATCATGACTAAAATCAACCATAAACATGGTTTACATGATTTCAGACATGAAAACCCATGTTGTACATGGCTTTAGCATGATTTGTTATTTATTAAGTTTTGTAAAAATTTTTCTTTCCCGCACTAATAATGAGGATATTACCGCTGTCAAGGGTACGCATGAAAGTATTGCTATACTTCCGATTAGAGCCGATGAAATCTCTGTTACAACCTGATTTAAGTTAAAGAATTTTTGCAAATCTATACCGTTTGAAAGCAAAACAAGAGGTAAAGAAGTTCCTAAATACACTAAAATCAAGGTATTTGACATCGTGCCTATTATATCTTTACCGACATTCATGCCCGAATTAAATAAATTTTTCCATGACAAGGTTGTGTCTGTTATATAAATTTCGTTTATTGTACTTGCAATTGAAACCCCCACATCCATTAATGCGCCAAGTGCAGAGAGTATAATTGCCGCCGCCAAAATCCCCTGCATGTCAAGATCCGGTCTTGCGGTGTGTAAAAACAAGTTTTCTTCGCCTGTGTAGCCTGTCAGGTGTGCAAATTTTATTGTCAGCATGGCTAAAATTCCCGCAAGCATGAGGCTTAATACTGTTCCGATAACTGCAGAGGTGCTTTTCATGTTTAGTCCCGAAACGGTGTAAATAGTTACTGCTGTTGCAATAATACAGGTTGTTACTGCGGATAAAATCGGTGAAAATCCGTTTAAAATCATCGGCATTAAAACACAGAAAATTAATAAGACGGTACAAACTATAGAAATCAGACTTCTCAAACCTTTAAATCTGCCGATAATCAGTAAAAATAGCGCGAATACACCGCCTAAAACATATATTGCATTGTCACGTTTAATATCTGAGATGTAAAAATCAACATCATCCGCATCAACTATAAAATCACTTCGAGGTTCAAAATGGATGATTACTTTGTCGCCCTTTTTCAGATTTATATCGTAGTTTGGATTTCCGCCTAAAGAGTTTTCAATTATGCGGGTTTCGTTCTTGAATTGACCGTTTAAAATCCTGATTTCTACAAATTGTTTTATCATTTCAATATCTGCATTAACTTCCTGTGCCGTTATTTCTTCAACGATTCCCGTTGCTGACGGCAGGTTTATTTCTTTATTTAGCGCATTTGCGGGCAACATAAATCCTAAAATGGCAATTAATGTAACAAAAAATATTTTTAAAAATTTCATCGTAAAACCTCTGTTTAATATTATCATGATAAATTTCATTTTAAAAAATTGTAACAAATTAAAAAAAACAGGCACTTTTTTAACGAAAAAATACTTTATATAAACATAAGCGTGTAGTGTAATTTAATAGTGTGTGTATGGTAACATCAGGTTATTTGGGTGTCAACGGTTTCGGAGCCGGTGCATCAAAAAAATTATACGGGACAAGTCCTGTTTCATCTGTCAAAACGTTAGGGAATAATCGCATTTCCTCAACGGACAGTTTTCAGTATTCAAAAGATTCTCTGCACTATTTTTATACAGAGGATTATCTTAAAAGCGCGCTTGATTCTAATCCTGAAATAAAAAGAATATTAACGGAAAAGGGTATTAAACCGGAATTAAATGTACAAAACTTACGCCACATACAAAACAACCACGCTGCCGATACACAGGCTATAGCAAAAGGAATTATCAGGCATTTGCCAAAATCAGAGCAGTATCAAATTGATACTGACGCTATTCACAAAGCAAGCTATCTTCATGACATAGGTAAAGTCTTTATACCGGATGAAATTCTGAATAAACCTGCCATGCTTGACAGTTATGAATATGAAATTATGAAAAGCCATTCTGAGTTGGGTTATGAGATATTAAAAAACAGTTCGCTTGATGAAAAGACAAAAGAACTTGTAAAATATCACCACCAAGACCGCTTGGGCACAGGTTATCCTGCTGCTGATATTGATTTAAGTAATGATATAAATTTACAAATCTTGAGTATTGCGGATAAATATTCTGCACTTACCGAAAATCGTTCATATAAAAGTGCAATGTCACCTGAGCAGGCTTTGGGCATAATTTATGCTGATGTACAAAAGAACAAGGTCCATCCGGCAGTTTTCAGAGGTCTTGCCGCTCATTTGAGAGAATCCAGAAAGCTTGCACCACAAAATTGTTAATATTTGTAAAATACAAATCAGAAAGATATCAATTTCGCTCCTAAAAAATCTTTTATGTATATAACGAGGAAAAATTTGCTATTTAGGAAATAAAAATATAAGGAGGATTAATATGAGCGTAAATCCGTTAAATCAATTGATGATACAACAACAATACACATTCTGCGGTTCTGTTGCGTTGAATAAGGCAAGCTTAGCTTCGGAGCCGGTTTTTGATGCAGAAGATAATAGGTATACTGCAACACTTAAAAATGGAACTATTCTAAAATTTAGTGCTGATGAGCAATGGTCAAACGGAATAGTTTATATGGATGAAAAAGGTGTAACGATAGTTAGAGATGGTTACCTAATTGATGTGCAGGGTTCCGAAAAAGATGATCAAATAGCAATGTTTAACTGCCTGGAATGTGAAGTAAATGTTGAAGGCGGAGGCAAGGATACAGTTCTTTTGGGGCATCAGGATGGTTACGGTTTCAATAGCGTAGTACAGGATGACGATGATGTCACATACATAAATATACCGCATGGGTTTAAAGCTTCTTCCGACACCCCACCTGTTTATGGCGGTTTCTGGGCAGTAAGAGGCAGCAATATTTTTACCGATTATGATTACAACAGGCCAAGCGGACTGTAATATAAAATATACTTTTTAAGTTTTTTATCAGCGCAAGGGTTTATCTTTTGCGCTGATAATGTTTATTTGAAATTGATTTTTGGTGTGTTAAAATTTCCACTATCAGGGAATTATAAACATTATTCACAAACGGTAAATTTACTGTTTTTTACCCTGATCTTCAAGACGTTTTTGACGGTAGCCGTAGAACATATAAATTGCAAGTCCTATCAATAGCCATGCCGGGAAGTATGTTGAAGATGTTTTCAATGATTTCATTGAATAAAACATCAATGCACTGCAGGTCAGTATTCCCAGTATAGGGAACAAAGGACAAAGCGGTACTTTGAACGGTCTTGTTCTGTTAGGTTCTGTTTTTCTCAAAATCAATACAGCAATGCATATTATTATAAACGATGTGAATGTTCCGTAGTTGCAGAGTTCTGCTGATATATTCAAATCCATAAATAATGAACAAATGATTACAACAATGCCGGCAAGCCACGTAAGAGCGTATGGCGTTCTGAATTTTCTGTGGATTACTCTGAAAGATTTTGGTAAAAATCTGTCACGGCTCATTGCGTACAAAATTCTTGTTGTTCCGAGTTGATAAATTAACAATACAGAAGTTAGAGCGCAAAGTGCCCCGACGGATATTATTCCCGCAAACCAGTCTTTACCGATATATTTCATAGCAGCAGCAATAGGTGCAGATGTACTTATATTATTTAAAGGTACAATACCTGTCAAAACCAGTGCAACAAGGACATAAAGGATTGTGCAGAAAATAAGTGTTCCCAAAATACCGATAGGTAAATCTCTTTGAGGATTTTTTGTTTCTTCTGCACAAGTTGAAATAGCGTCAAATCCGATGTATGCGAAGAATATCAAAAATGCGCCCATAAATACACCTTCAAAACCGTTTGGTGCAAAAGGAGTCCAGTTTTCAGGTTTAATATAAAATGCGCCGACAATTATGAACGAAGTTATCATAAACATATTTACGCCGACCATAATGGTTGCGAAACGTGTTGATTCTTTAACACCCTTAATGAGCAAAAGTGTCAAAACAAGAACGATAAATATTGCAGGTAAATTAATTGCCATAGGAATTTTATCAAACAGATACGGCATATAATCATGCGGATTTAAGTTATTCTGACTGCACATTGTAAGGATTGACCTGTAATCATTCCTGAGCCATATCGGGAAATTCACTATAAAATCAGGTAATATATGTTTAAATCCCTTTAAAAACTGAACCAAATATCCTGTCCATGCGCTTGCAACGGTAATATTTCCTATGGCGTATTCAAGCATTAAAATCCAGCCGACCATCCATGCCATAAATTCACCCATAGTTGCATAGGTGTAGGTATAAGCACTGCCAGCAACAGGCATCATAGCGGCGATTTCACTGTAGCAAAGTGCGGAAAATACACACGCAATTGCTGCCAAAATCATTGATATAACAACAGCTGAGCCTGCTCCGGCACCCTCAAGACCGCCTCTTATTGCGGAGCCGATTATTGTAAAAATACCTGTTCCGACAACTGCACCGATACCGATTATCATTAAATCAAAGACGTTTAACGCTTTTTTAAGTTCGGTTTTTTTGCTTACCGCTATCAATTCGTCAGGTGATTTTCTTTTTAATAAGTTTTGAATTATGCCCATTTATTTATTATTTCCTTTGTTATGAACTTTTTCTCTGTGTATATCATTTTCGTAATCACGGTTTCTTATAAAACCATAATATAAATATATTAAAGCACCAATACCCAGCCAAAGCGGGAATAAAAGTACTGCGTTTGTTGTGTTTTGGAATTTATAAACCATAAGTCCGCCGCAAATTAAAACGCCAAGTATCGGGAACCATGGGCAGAACGGAACTTTGAAAGGTCTTTCTCTGTCAGGTTCTGTTTTTCTCAAAATCAAAATGGCGATACAAACAACGATGAATGATGTAAAGGTTCCGAAGTTGCAAAGTTCTGCCGCAACATTTATATCCATTATGAACAACGAAAGTATTGATAAAATACAAACAGTCCACGTTAAAACGTGCGGTGTTTTGAATTTCGGATGAAGTGTCAGGAACTTTTGAGAGATAAATTTATCTCTGCTCATTGCGTATAATGTTCTGACTGATGCCATCAATAAAACTATTAAAACTGAAGTCAGACCTGCAAGAGATCCTATTGAAATCAACCATGCAAACCAATTATTTCCGACAGCCCCCATAACGAATGCCATAGGAGCTTTGAGAAAATCAGCAGGTATAACAGTTCCGCTGGTTGCCTGCATACCGGTCAGAACAAGTGCTACAAGTACATAAACTATTGTAGTTACTGCTAGTGATCCGATAATACCTATCGGCAAATCTTTCTGAGGATTTTTACATTCTTCGGCCGCCGTTGCGATAGCGTCAAATCCGATGTATGCGAAAAATATCAAAAATGCGCCTGCAAAAATTCCTTCAAAACCGTTTGGTGCAAAAGGTGTCCAGTTTTCAGGTTTTACGTAAAACGCTCCGGCAAGTACGAACAGTGCGATAACCGCCATTTTCACAAATACCATTATTCCTGTCATTTTTGTCATATCTTTTGTTCCTTTTACAAGGATTAAAGTCGTCAAAATTATCATAATTATTGCGGGTAAATTAATACAAATCGGTACATCACCTATATGCGGAACCGTTGAAATATCAATTCCCGTATCGTGCATAATTTTTATGGCAGATGCTGTATCATTAACAAGCCAGACAGGCGGTTTAGCAAGCCAATGCGGTAAAACGCCCTCAAATCCGGACAGAAATTGTACAAAATGGTTTGACCATGCACATGCAACTGCGACAAAACCGACTGCGTATTCTAACATCAAAACCCAGCCGACCATCCATGCCATAAATTCACCCAAAGTTGCGAACGTATAGACATAAGCACCGCCAGAAACCGGTATCATTGTTGCAAATTCGCAATAGCAAACCGCAGAAAAAACACATGCAATTGCTGCAATAATCATTGAAACGATAAGTGCCGGGCCTGCTCCGACAACACTTCCATCTGAGCTTCCCGCAGCTGCAATACCGACAACCGCAAAAATCCCTGAGCCGATAATTGCGCCGACACCAAGAATTATCAAATCCCAAGCATTAAGGGTTTTTTCCAAACCTCCGCCTTTTGCCTGTTCAAGCATTTCATCAGGGGCTTTAATTCTTGTGATTTTTTTCAAAAAATTCTTAGTAAATGTTGCGTGATTAAATTTTTCTGCCATTTTTATCCTTCTTTAAACGCTATTAGTGTAATCTTATCTGTTATATCGGCCGGTACAAACGCTTTTGGTATATTTTAACGATTTTGCGGCTTAACAGTTTGCTATTTCAACAACGGGAATCCCATTTCTTCCCTTTGTTCAACATACAGTTTTGCAACGGCGGAAGCCATTGTTCTGACGCGGTTTATAAAGTTTATACGTTCGTCCTTGCTTATAACTCCGCGTGCATCCAAAAGGTTGAATGTGTGTGAACATTTCAAAACATAATCATAAGCAGGCAAAACCAATTTTGCATTTACACAGTTATCAACTTCTTTTTGGAAGAGGTCAAACATTGTGAATAAAGATTTTGCGTCACTTATTTCAAAATTATATTTAGACTGTTCGATTTCATTTTGAAGGTAAATTTCACCGTATTTCAGTTTTTCATTCCACTGAATATCAAAAACAGAAGATTTATTCTGAAGATACATTGCAATACGTTCTAATCCGTATGTTAATTCAAGTGCAACCGGCTTAACTTCAATACCGCCGACTTGCTGAAAGTATGTAAACTGAGTTACTTCCATACCGTCAAGCCAAACTTCCCAGCCCACACCTGCGGCGCCAAGAGTAGGAGATTCCCAGTTATCTTCAACAAATCTTACATCGTGCTGAGTGAGGTCAATTCCCATAGCTTCCAAACTTTTTAAATACAATTCCTGAGCATCTTCAGGTGACGGTTTTAAGATAACCTGAAACTGAAAATAATGTCCCAGACGGTTAGGATTTTCGCCGTATCTTGCATCAGTCGGACGTCTGCAAGGTTCTATCATTGCGGTATTCCACGGCTCAGGCCCCAGTGCTCTCAAAAAAGTTGCAGGGTTCATCGTTGATGCCCCTTTTTCTATGTCATATGGCTGCTGGATTATACAACCCTGTTCAGCCCAGAATTTTTGCAAGTTAAAAACAAGTTCCTGAAAGTTTAGTGCCATAACATAATCCGTCCTATATAATTGTTCTGTTTACACTCGTTATTCAATGCTACGACTAACATAACAGAATTGCAAGAATAAAAATTTAAAATTTAAAAAACTTAATCAACATTGTAAACAATTGTAAACCCAATTTTAAAATCATGGCAATTATATACTCATTAAATACTTTATATATTTAATAGGAATAATAAGCACGTTTTTAATAAAGGAGTTGTATTATGAGTGATTTCAGAGTTGAAAAAGCAAGCAGTACTGATGCCGTTGGTTTTAATTATGAAAGTGATGCTGAAAATTTTGCTTTGAGAGCAGGAAAAAGCGCGGATTTTGTACCAATGGTTGATGAAACTGCAATGGAAAGCCCTGCTGATATGGAATTGGGGCTGATGAATGCATCGCCGGAAGCGATTGAAATGGCTAACGAAGAAGCCATCGGTCCTATATTTTGGGTTGTTGTCGGGGGATGTATTATAGCTTTATTTACCAAATGCAGCAAAGAGGAAATGCCGGAGGGTGTTATAGCAGAATCTCACAGTTCATTACATGGTGATATACCGATAACAAATGATACGACAGTTATTCATACAACTGACACTACAATTGTTCATACAACTGACACTGTGCATGTTACAGATTCTATACAGGTACCTGTAAATCCTCCGATAACTGTGGATGATTCACTTGCTGATGCCATTAACGAAGTTCTTTGCGATCCTACAAATGAATTTTGGGAAGGTGCTGATAACATAACAGGCCGTATAGTTATAACTGATTATGCGTTGAATCAAAATATGGAAATAGTTCTTTCCACAAAACCGGCAGAGAATTTTGTTGAAACAAATTCTTTAATTGCAGGTCGGGTATATGACGTAAACAATGATCCTGTTGCACCCGGTAATTTTACGGGTGAACTGATGAGATTGCAGTTAGCACCAGGTATGATTGATGGATGTAATGCACCTTTTGGTGTAGTAATCAAAAATCCGCTTGACGGAAGATATTCACTGTACGTTCCAAACAACGATAAAACAGCAATTTATGTATTTGATATGGCACTGGGTAAAGGATTTAAAAAGGTTTCTATAGTTCCTGCCAAAGTTGATCCTACACCGGAAAACGGATATGCTCCTGCCGGCAGAGGTTTACCTGATGGTGTTCCTGAAAATTGCAATGTTGTTATAAAACGTGAACAATACGATGATGAAGACGGTAATGTTCGTATTTATGCGCGTAGTGCTACAAATGGACAGTTCTTCGTTAAATCAGGTAATTTTATAATGCAAAACAAATAAAAATCAGAAATTGATATAAAAATAATAAGATGAGTGCATAGGTTTTAAATCTATGCACTCATTTTTTGTTAATATTTGTAAACAAAAACATATAAAATAGCAAAAAAATGTTTTCACAGATATTTATGAGATAGAATTCATATAGATAAATAAGTATAGGAGATATGTTAAATGAAAGTTTCAGCAATTTCAAATTATCAAAACATTTACAGAGCAAACAGAAATAATAATCAGCCGCAGCCGGCACCAATTCCTGTTGAGCCTAAAGAACCAGAGCTCAATTTTGGGCATGTAAATACCCGTACAGTTAGAAATTTATTTTTTGCTGCGTTAGGCGCATTAGGTTTATCGTTCCTTGCTTCTTGCGGTAAGGGTTGCGGATGTGATGGTCCTGTTATTGCAACATCTGAATCTGGTGTAAACTTTTACCTAATTAATTCTTGCGGTGATACAATCGCTCACCATACGGATACCGTAACTCCGGTTAACCCGCCTGTTAATCCGCATACAACATATATTGATGACTCCGTACTGGATAGTATATTCAGTCAAGTTCTTGGTACCGGAGAAAACGGTTCTTCATCTTGGGAAGGACCAAGCAATATAACAGGTCACATAAAGATGGCTGACTGGGCATTACAACAACTTATGGAAGCTGATGTTGATACTGTCAGATACAACAGCAATGATACTATTGCTTATAATGCTGCATTGAACGGTAGAATATATGATATAAACAACGTTCCGGTTGGCAATGGTAATTTCAGTCAAGTAATACAAAAAGTAAATCTTAATCCGGGACAGGTTTATCCTGGCAGTAACGCAAAATTTGGTGCTGTTATAACTAATCCTTTGGACAATAAAAAATACTTATACGTACCAAATAATACTAAAGATGCAATTTACGTATTTGAATATGACGACGGAAAGGCAAAAGCTGTTAAAGTTAACCCTACAGTAGAAAACGGTTATAGCTCAAAACCGGTATCTTCTGAAATGCTTCAAAGAGACATTCCTGAAAATTGTCTTGTATATTTCAAAAATTATGACGGCGAGGTTTACATTTATGCCCGCAGTGCTTCAAATGGCGAATTCTTCGTTAAATCAGCAATGTATGAAATGACAAATAAAGCAGGAAAGAAAGAAGATTAACTTTTCAAGATATATTACAAAAAACTCTTCCCTATAGGGTGGAGTTTTTTGTGTTTATATGTTTTGTCCGCTTTTTGAGGTATTTTTCTTTTCAAGTATTGAAACTTTTTCTTTTTCCTAGTATTATTAAAATAAGAGAGAGATATATAGGAGTAAAATATGTTCGAACGTTTTACGGAAAAAGCTATAAAAGTTATTATGCTGGCGCAGGAAGAAGCCAGACGCCTGGGAATTTATTTTGTCGGAACGGAACAAATCCTTTTAGGGTTAATTGGCGAAGGTACGGGTGTTTCGGCAAAAGCATTGAAATCAATGGGGGTAAACCTCAAAGATGCAAGAACTGAAGTTGAAAAAATAATCGGCAGAGGTTCAGGTTTTGTTGCGGTTGAAATACCTTTTACCCCACGCGCAAAAAGAGTTTTGGAATTGTCCTGGGATGAGGCAAGACAGTTAGGTCACAATTATATCGGTACTGAGCACTTACTTCTTGGTTTAATCAGAGAAGGAGAAGGTGTTGCCGCAAGAGTTTTGGAAAATCTAAGTGTTGACCTTAATAAAGTAAGAACAAATGTTGTCAAAATGCTTGGTGAAACCAAATCTTCCGATTCAGGTTCAGGCTCAAGTTCTATGGCGACTGCAGGTGCTTCATCAAGTTCATCTCAGCCAAAGGCAAAAACTCCAAGTTTGGATGAATTTGGCCGCGATTTAACTTTGGCCGCTCAGGAATTGAGATTAGATCCTGTTGTCGGTCGAGAAAAAGAAATTGAGCGTGTCATACAAATTCTTGCCCGCCGTACAAAAAATAACCCTGTTTTAATAGGTGAACCGGGTGTAGGTAAAACTGCCGTTGCGGAAGGACTTGCTACACGTATTGTTAATGCTGAAGTTCCTGATATTTTGGATGGCAAAAAAGTTATTCAGCTTGATATGGGCTTGCTTGTTGCAGGTACTAAATACAGAGGTGAATTTGAAGAACGTCTGAAAAAAATCATGGATGAAATTCGTCAGGCAGGAAACGTAATTCTTGTAATTGATGAAATGCACACACTCATAGGTGCAGGTGCCGCAGAAGGTGCTATTGATGCTGCAAACATTTTAAAACCGGCGCTTTCAAGAGGAGAAATTCAGGTTATAGGTGCTACAACGCTTGATGAATACAGAAAATATGTTGAAAAAGATTCAGCTTTGGAAAGAAGATTCCAGACGGTTATTATTGAAGAGCCGACTATTGATGAATCTATTCAGATTATCAAAGGTTTGAAACCAAAATACGAAGAACACCACAATTTGATTATCTCTGATGAGGCGATTGAAGCGGCAGTTAAGCTTTCAAGCAAATATATAACAGATAAATTCCTGCCGGATAAAGCTATTGATGTAATTGATGAGGCAAGTTCAAAAGTAAGACTTAAAGTTTCAACGCTTTCACCGGAAGGTAAAGAATTGGAAAAAGAATTAAAAAATCTTATAAAAGAAAAAGAAGATGCTATTCGTAATCAGGAATTTGAAAAAGCATCTCAATTGCGTGATGAAGAAGCTGATATGAAAGAACAAATCAGAGAAATGTCTCAGCAATATAAAAATGAACATTCGGCTAATAAACCAACCGTAATGGAAGAAGATGTTGCACAGGTTATTGCTTTGATGACAGGTGTTCCTGTTACGAAATTGACTGAGGGTGAAACTGAAAGATTACTTCACCTTGAAGAAACTCTTCACGCCCGAGTAATAGGTCAAAATGAAGCGGTAGTTGCTATATCAAAAGCTATAAGACGCGCAAGAGTAGGTTTAAAGAGTCCGAACAGACCGATAGGAAGTTTCATTTTCTCAGGACCTACCGGTGTCGGTAAAACTGAGCTTGCAAAAGCATTAGCGGAAGCTATTTTCGGTTCCGAAGATAACATGATTCGTGTTGACATGTCAGAGTTTATGGAAAAACATTCAACCGCAAAATTAATCGGTTCTCCTCCGGGATATGTCGGTTATGATGACGGCGGCCACTTGACGGAATTGGTTCGTAAAAAACCTTATTCTGTTATACTTTTTGACGAAATTGAAAAAGCTCACCCTGATGTATTCAACATCATGTTGCAAATATTGGATGACGGACGTTTAACGGATGCAAAAGGCCGTCATGTAAACTTCAAAAATACTGTAATTATAATGACATCTAACGTAGGTGCAAGTATGATTACAAATACTTCAAAATTAGGCTTCTCTGTTGGCGGCGATGAGTCTAAAGATAAGTATGAGAAACTTAAAGAAACGGTTTCCGAAGAAATGAAGAAAGCGTTCAGACCTGAATTTTTGAACAGAATTGATGAAACAATCGTATTCTCACATCTTTCTAAAGAAGAAATCAGACAGATTGTTGATTTAATGCTCAAAGATTTGTTTAAACGCTTATCGGAACGTGAACTTTCTGTTGAAGTAACCGATGAAGTTAAAGATTTTCTTGCAAAAGACGGATACTCTGAAGCCTATGGTGCAAGACCGCTGAGAAGATTAATTCAGCGTAAAATTGAAGATGCTCTTGCAGAAGAAATTCTTTCCGGTAAATATTCGGCAGGCGACACTATTAAAATGCTGCTTGTTGACGACAAAATTACTTTTGAAAAAGCGGAAAAACCTAAAAAAACAAGAGCAAAAGTAAAAGTTGCGGAAAAATAAATCATGAAATCTGTTAAAGAACTTTCAATTGAATCAAAAATACTGCGCAGACTGCAAAATACTCCGATTTGTCTGCAGCTTGTGCGCTACCTTTTTGATGATGAAGAGTTGCAGGTTTTTCAGGATTACGCAAACAATGTTTCAATAAAACGTCTTGGGTATAACGATCATGGGCCTGTTCATATGAGGCAGGTTACGGCAAATTCTATTAAGATGCTGAATATTTTAAAAGATTCCGGCATAAAAACTTCACTTGAAGCCGAAGGTGTCGGGACTTTTGAAGATAGCATGTGCGCAGTTGTCATGGGTGCTTTGATGCATGATTTGGGTATGGCAATCGGAAGACAGTGTCATGAAGATATGTCGGCTATTTTAGCTCAGCCGTTAATTGACAGAGCTCTGAAATATATTTATCCGGATGATTTGGCCAAAAGAATAATCATAAAAACGCTTACGACAGAATGTATAGTAGGGCACATGTCAACACAGAAAATTCATTCAACTGAGGCAGGTATAATACTCATTGCTGACGGATGCGATATGACAAAAGGAAGAGCACGTATTCCGATGTCCATAAATACAACACCTCGCGTTGGCGATATTCATAAATACAGTGCGAATGCGATAACAAGAATAGGAATTCATCACGGTCAGAGAAATCCTATAAGGATTGATGTTGAAATGACTTCTGATGTCGGATTTTTCCAGGTTGAAGAAGTTCTGCTTACAAAAATTGAATCCAGTCCTGCCAAAAAATATGTTGAACTTTATGCGGCAGTAAAAGACGAAACTCCAAAGTGTTACCTGTAGTTAATTATTTGCCGATAGCGGAAAATGTTGTATAATTTTGTTATGAAAAAGATTTTGGCTTTGGTTTTATCTTTTATATTTTGTTTTCAGACGCTTGTTTTTGCGGAAATTTTTGATGCGTCTGTTGAATATACTGATATAAGAAATAAAACTCAGGACGAAATTTTTACCGGCAAAACAGAAACCTTGGAGAAAAAAGATGTTATTAATATGACGGTTTCTCAGGTGTTGGACGGCTCTTTTACGGTTGAGGGTGATGAATTTTTTGCGGAAGTTACGTCTGATGTTTATGGCGATAAGGGTGTAATCGTTCCGAAAGGTACAATTGCGCATGGCGCTGTCATACAAAAGGCTGAAGCAAGACGTCTTGGGCGTAATGCTTGGATTGAGATGGATTTTGATTATCTTATAACGCCTGACGGCAGAGAAATCCCGATAGAAGGACATGTGTCAACAAGATTAAATCCCATAACAGAAACAGCTCAAATTGCGGTTCAGGACTTGGGTTATACTGTTGCGGGTGGCGCTGTAGGCGGTTTGTTTGCTCTGAATCTTTTCGGATTAGAAGCCGCAATTGCTTCTCATGGTTATACAATTGCAGCCGGTGCTGCGGCAGGTGGCGCTTGGGGACTTGGTATGGCATTGATAAGAAAAGGACATGATGTTTTAATTGCACCGGGAGATGAAATTAAGGTCAAAATAAAATCGGATGTTGAACTTCCTGTTTATAGAGAAGAAGCCCTGTTGCAGCATGAACTTTTTTACCCAGGGTTAGAAATAAGAATAACGAATATTAAACATGAAAAGGATCCGTTTGATGTTGCCAATACTATTACTTTAAATCTTACTATTTCAAATCGTTCCGACAAAATTCTGTCGGGGCTTGATATGGCACTCATAAATGATTACAACGTGACATACAGACCGTCAATTTTCGGTGATACAAAACTGATGTTTAAACGGATAAAACCCGGTGAAACCGTTATCGGCAGTGTATCGTTTGCGGTTGACAACATCAATAGAACTTTCTGGCTGGTATTTTTTGACACCAAAACAAGACTTCCGCTCACAAAGATTTCTGTTGATAACGCGTACAAAAATGTTTCTGCAAGAACGAAGAAGAAAAACGATAAAGTCCGCAAAAAGAAAAATTACAAAAAACAGGAAGAAGATTTGTTGGAAATGATGTAAACACTACTTGCAATTAAAAAATTTGTGTGTTACAATCGTAATATGGCTTAGTGTTTGCCAAAATTAAAAAAGAAAAAGGAAAAAAGTTTATGGCATGTGGATCGTTAGAGATTGAAATTTTAAATTCAGTTTGGGATTTAACAAACGCTGAAGAAAACAATGACATTTCAATTCAGGACATTGTTGATTATTTATCTGCAAGAGGTATTGAACGTGCTTATACAACAATCAAAACCGTTATGGACAGATTAGTTGCAAAAAGTATTTTAGTTCGTTACAAATCAGGCAAAAAATTCTTTTACAACGCAGTAATGGATAAAGAAGAAATGGCCGCAAATGCAGTTAGCGAAATCATCACAAACTTTTTTGACGGCAGTTCAACAGGTTTAATCCGTTTTGTTGAAAACAAGTACAATCTTATTAAGTAAATAATTATGGAAAACGTTGAAGAACGCAGGCATGTTTCCGGTCTTATAAAAAAAGTTCTGCTCAGTGAAATAGTCGTGAGGGATGCAATTAATGCATTTCCGTTCGGTTCTGAAGATGAGAGTATCAAGGCGGCTTATCACGCTCTTGTTCATTATGAAGCGGATGAAGATTTGCGCCAAAAAGACGATTTATATAAAGAAGAACAGGATGATTATCTTCTGATGATTTGTAATACCCTTGAAAAAGGGGAAGATTTACCGATAAATATAATAAATTCTTATAAAGAATATTACAAAACCGCCAACATAAAAAACGAAGATAATTTTATGGGCAAAGTTAAAAGCTTTTTCAAGATGCTTAATGTTTAGAATTTGTCAGGTATTCATTTGCAAAATCCTCAAAGCGATCCTCAATTATTGCCTGACGTGCTTGTTTTGCAAAATCCACAAGAAATTTTGTATTGTGGATAGAAAGAAGTGTTTGTGCGGTACTTTCCTGACAACGGAAAAGATGGCGAATGTATGCTTTTGAATGTGTTCTGCAAGCGTAGCAGTTGCAGCGTTCATCAAGCGGTGATTTATCATCCTCAAATTCTTTATTTTTGATGTTACGTTTACCGTTCCAAGTGAAGAATGAACCGTGACGGGCATTTCTTGTCGGAAGAACGCAGTCAAACATATCTATTCCGTTTTTAATTCCCTCAATTAAATCTTCGGGAGTTCCTACACCCATTAAGTAACGCGGTTTATTTTCAGGTAACAGAGGTGCGGTTAAGCGGACAAAATAATTTTTGATATCTTCGGGTTCGCCTACACTAACTCCGCCTATTGCATAACCTGTTGCGTCAAATTGAGAAATAAAAGCGGCACTTTCTTTTCTTAAATCATCAAAGAATGCCCCCTGAACAATTGGGAAAAGTGCTTGATGAGGGTTAGTTTTGGCTTTTATGCAGCGTTCCAGCCAGCGGTGGGTACGCTCCATTGCACGTTTTGCTTGCATATATTCGCAAGGATACGGTGCACATTCGTCAAATGCCATGATGATATCGGCGCCTATATTTTGCTGAATTTCCATTGATTTTTCCGGTGAAATAAAATGCTTCATTCCGTTCTTCGGATCGACAAATTCAACGCCGTCTTCTGTTATTTTTCTTAAATTTGACAAAGAAAATACCTGAAATCCGCCCGAATCCGTCAAAACAGGCTTGTGCCAATTCATCCAACCATGTATTCCGCCGAAATCTCTTATTCTTTCCGTTCCGGCTCTCAGATAAAGGTGATAAGAGTTTGCAAGAATTATTTGTGCGCCTGTATCATAAACTTGTTCTGTAGTGAGCGTTTTTACGGCAGAATTTGTCCCGACAGGCATGAAAACAGGAGTTTCAATAATTCCGTGCGGAGTTTCAAGAACACCTGCTCTTGCACCTGTTTGGGCGCATTTGTGGACAAGTTTATAATTAAAATATTTTTCTTCGCCGTTCATTTAGTTTAACAGTTCCTTTTGCACGCAATTTTATAAAAGGCTTTCTATAACATAGTCAAAACTGTTTTTAGCGCCTGACATAAGTTCTTCCGACTTAAAATAAATAGCAAGTTCTCTATTTGCACTTTCAACACTATCGGAACCATGAACGATATTTCTGTTCATCGCTTGTCCGAAATCGGCTCTTATTGTACCGATTTCAGCTTTATTAGGGTCTGTTGCCCCCATAATTCTGCGAGCCTGAGCTACAACATCTTCACCTTCAAGCGCAATTGCAACAACAGGTGCGGCAGTAATAAATTTAACAAGTCCGTCATAGAAAGGTTTTCCTACGTGTTCAGCGTAGTGTGCTGCTGCCTGTTCAGGTGTTACCTGTAACATCTTTAGTCCGATAATTTTATATCCTCTCATTTCAAATCTTTTTAAAACTTCGCCGATTAAACCTCTTTTAACGCCGTCAGGCTTAACTGCAATAAATGTTCTTTCAATTGCCATATTTTTACCTCTTCCTTTCGTTAAAAAAGAGATTAACATAAAAAATGTTCTTATGCAAAAAACCTGTTTGTAATTGCTGCAAACAGGTTTTTAATTAATTTATAGTTTTTGTTAAAATTATGGTTTTGGCGCTTTTTTTGCTACTTCTTTTCCCACTTCTGCCGTCCACGCTTTTAGTTTTTCAGGGGTAAGTACTCCATATTTTGCTTTTAAAGCTTCAACCAGAGCTTGCCTGTCTCCAGAAAAAGTATGTGTTGCTACGTTGTATGCTCCACGCTGTGGTGCTTGTATCTCTACTAACCTAGGACGAATTTGATGTTCTGTCCAATTTACCAATAAACCATTTTCTACTTTGATATTTTCCATAAATTTTACCTACTTTCTATTAATTTACTACACACGGTCTCATAAAGTTATTTCATAAATAAAAATTGCCATTATTTTGTATAATTGTTAAGATAGTTTAAGTAAATAATTTATCTTGGTTTTCTGTAGCACCACAATATCGGCTGAATTGCTTTCACAAAATAAACAAGTGCGAAACTTAAAATGTAATCAAATATAATTTTCATTCCGCTCTGGTGAATTATCCATCCTTTTATAAAGTTCCACCCTTCCCCTTGAATAAGTGCGATTAACGTCATATAAATTATACCTGTCAGGTGAATTGTCAAAACGGCATAAAGCACGCCCAAAGATATGTTTTTAAAACTGAATACACCATTTATTCTTGTTGTCAAAAGCCAAACTGCCGGAATGTAAGCCAAAATATAACCAAAACCATACTGCGCAAAATAACTCATTCCGCCGCCCAGTGCGAACACAGGCAAAAAGAACAGCCCGGTTAATATATAAAGAATAACGGAAGTTATACCTAAATTTTTACCTAACAAAGCACCGACAAATATAACGGCAGGGATTTGCGGAATCAGAGCAAAAGCCTTAAAGAAATCTTCACCTGATTTTGCATCATAACCGACTGACGGGTATAAAATATTTACTGTTATAAAAGTTGAAACAATAAGTAAAAATGTGCAGCAAAGTGTCAGGACAAAAGAGCCCAAAGAAAAGATTATTTCGCTGTTTTTCTTCCTATATAACCGTTTTTTCATCTGTTAAAACTTCTATTTTTCCCCTCAATAAATCCAAATTTTCTTTAAAAAGTGTTTTAAATTTATCATAAAAAATATTTTCTGACCACATTATTAAAGCATCTTCATTATTGTCCTGATAATATCCTTTTCTTGCACCAAGAGACTTCATTCCGTATTTTTTGTATAAGTTTTGGGCGGGAGTATTGCTAACACGAACTTCAAGCGTAAAATATTTTATTTCATTTTCGTAGCAATAATTTATCATTTGGACTAATAAAGCTTCTGCAATATGTTTTCTTCTGAAGTCAGGCGACACGCTTATTGTTGAAAAATGTGCTTCTTCCAAAATATGCCAAAGCCCGCAATAACCTGCAACTTTTCCAGTTTCAATATCGGTAGCTGTAAAATAATGAGCATAACCGTTTGAAAGTTCCTGTAAAAATGAAGATTTTGACCAGTGATGATTGCCGAATGATTTTGCTTCAATTTCAACAACTTCATCTACCTGATCTTTTTTCATCGGTTCAATTTTTATTTTGAAATCGCTCATAGTTTGATTTTAGCATAAAAAACACAGTTTGTTTCAGAATAAATATTTTTTTATAAATGCTTGCTGTTGAGCCTTTTTATAATATAATCAAATTGAGGAAAGAGAATTGAAAGAAAGCAGACTTACACTATATATATTTATAGCGCTTTTAGCCGGAATTGTTTTGGGTGTTATTTCGCCTGATTCCGGTGTTAAAATGTATCCTCTTGCAATGATTTTCTTACGCATGGTCAAGATGATTATTGCTCCTCTTTTGTTTGCAACACTTGTAATAGGCATAGCCGGGCATGGAAGTATCAAAGGATTAGGCAAACTTGGACTTAAAACCATTGTTTATTTTGAAGTTGTTACAACTTTTGCTCTCATAATCGGTCTTGTTGCGGCAAATGTATTTAAACCGGGCGTCGGTTTTTCCGTAGGTTCGCCGAACTTTAATTTCCATGAAGCCGAACTTATGGCTGCGACAAATTCAAGCACTTCGCTTTATGACATGGTTATAAATATTTTTCCGACCAGTATAGTTGATGCGATGGCAACGGGAAATCTGCTTCAGATAGTAGTATTTTCAATATTTTTTGCCCTTGCAATTTGTGCTATTGGCGAAAAAGCGGAACCTGTTTTAAATGTTTTAAGGTCTTTGAGCGAAATAATGTTCAAATTTACGGGATACGTTATGTATTTTGCACCTTTGGGTATTTTCGGAGCAATTGCTTACACTGTCGGAAATTGCGGTATAAAGATATTATCAAATTACGTTAATGTTATATTCAGCCTTTATGCAACATTATTGATATTTTTGGTTATATTGCTATATGTCACGTGCAAAATTGTGAAAATTTCCGTCAAAGATTTTCTTAAAGCAATAGCTGAGCCTGCGCTTTTAACTTTTACTACAGCAAGCTCTGAGGCGGCATTTCCTAAAGCAATTGAGGTTATGGAAAATTTTGGTGTTCCGAAAAATATTGTAGGTTTTGTAATGCCGACAGGTTATACGTTTAACCTTGACGGAAGTACGTTATATCTTGCAATTGCAGTTATATTTTCGGTGCAGATTACAGGATTATCACTTACCCTTGAACAACAAATTGTTATAATGCTTGCCTTGATGCTTACAAGTAAAGGTGTAGCAGGTGTTCCAAGGATGTCTTTGATAGTATTGGCAGGAACCCTGGCAAGTTTTGATATTCCGCTGTTAGGCGTTGCTGTGTTACTGGGAATTGACCAAATTCTTGATATGGGAAGAACGACAGTTAATTTAATCGGTAACTGTATTGCAACTGCCGTTATTGCAAAATGGGAAAATCAGTTTGATTACGATAAAATGAATAAATTTATAGAAGAAAAAAGGAAATAAAATGACAGAAACAAAAGCAGATTACAAAGAAACATTAAATTTACCGCAAACTACACTGGCTATGCGTGCTAACGCAACACAAAGAGAACCTGAAATTCAAAAATTCTGGGAAGAAAATAATATTTATGAAAAAAATCTTGCCCAAAGAGATAAAACAAATTCGTTCATTTTACACGATGGCCCTCCGTATTTGAGTTCCGAAAAAATTCACGTCGGAACGGCTATGAATAAAATTTTAAAGGACATTCTGACAAAATATAAAGCGCAAAAAGGTTTCTATGCACCGTTTGTACCGGGTTATGACGGTCACGGACTTCCTATCGAAAATAAAGTTGTTAAAAATATTGAAGGCGGCCGTTCCGCTTTAACTCCTGCTCAATTAAGAGAAAAATGCAGAGAATATGCCGCAAACAGTCTGCGCGGACAGGAAGCTGAATTTAAACGTCTTGGTGTTTGGGGCAAATGGGAAGATCCTTATTTGACAATTAAACCGGAATATGAGGCTGAACAGGTCAGAGTATTTGGTGAAATGTACAAAAAAGGTTATATAGAAAAAGGTCTGAAACCTGTTTATTGGTGTGCATCTTGCGAAACTGCATTGGCGGAAGCCGAAGTTGAATATGCGGATCACACATCAACATCAATTTATGTAAGATTTAAATTTGATGATGAAAGTACAAAGAAGATTCAAAGTTTAATCGGAACGTCAAATAATTCAATATATTCGGTTATCTGGACGACAACTCCGTGGACAATTCCTTCTAATATGGCAATTTCAATGCACCCGAAATTCGAATATACATTCTTTGAATACAAGGGTGATGTTTATGTTATTGCGCAAGGCTTATTGGCAAGTTTTCTGGCTGACGTAAGTTGGGAAGAAAGTGATATTAATGTTATTGGTTCTTGTATTGGTTCTGATTTGGAACTTTTAAATACGAGACATCCTATAATTGACAGAAAATCACCGATAATCTTGGGTGAACACGTTACTCTTGATGCAGGTACAGGTGCTGTACATACTGCTCCCGGACACGGGTTAGAGGACTACGAAGTCGGCTGCCGATACGGTATCGAAGTATTTTCACCTTTAGATGCAAGAGGTATCTGGACAGAAAGCGTTAAAGATCCTGATTTAATCGGTGTTCCTTATTATAAAGGTAACGGAATTGTTATAGAAAAACTCCAAAATTGCGGTGCGTTGTTGGCTCAACAAGATATTCAGCACAGTTATCCGCATTGCTGGAGATGTAAAAAACCTGTAATTTACCGTGCAACACCTCAATGGTTTGTTAAAGTTGATAAATTCAGAGATGAGGCTTTAAAAGCAATTAAAGGTGTAAAATGGATACCTGCAAGCGGTGAAGCAAGAATTTCTAACATGGTTGAAAATCGTACTGACTGGTGTATTTCCCGTCAGCGTGCGTGGGGTGTTCCTATTCCTGTATTCTATTGTGAGGATTGCGGTGAAGTTATTGTAACCGATGAAACAATAGAACACGTTGCAGAAATCTTTGAAAAAGAAAGTTCTGATGCTTGGGTTAAACGTTCTGTTGAAGAACTTTTACCTGCCGGTTTCAAATGTCCTAAATGCGGAAAGACACATTTTATAAAAGAAAACGACATCATGGATGTTTGGTTTGATTCCGGTATCAGCTGGAGAGCAGTTGTAAATCGCCGTTCGGATGAACTTGGTAAAGCGCCTGTTGATATGTATCTGGAAGGCTCAGATCAGCACAGAGGCTGGTTCCAGTCATCATTATTAACAGCAATTGCAACAGAGGGCATTGCCCCTTATAAAACCGTTCTTACCCACGGATTTGTATTCGGTGAAGACGGTCGTAAGATGTCAAAATCATTAGGAAATTACATTCGCCCTGATGACATTATCAAAAATTATGGTGCGGATATATTAAGACTTTGGGCAGCATCTGTTGATTACAGAAATGATACCAAAATTGGTGACAATATAATTAAACAGCTTGTTGAAATCTTCAAAAAAACGAGAAATACTGTTCGTTTCTTACTTGGAAACTTGTATGATTTTGACCCTGAAACTGATTATGTAAAGTATGAAGATTTGAAACCATTAGACAGATTTGCTCTTTCCAAACTTAATCACGTTGTTGAGCAAGTGTCTGAAAGTTTTGAAAACTATGAATTTTACAAATATTTCCAAACACTTCAAAATTTTGCGGCGGTTGACCTGAGTGCATTTTATCTTGATATTGTAAAAGACAGGCTCTATACTGCAGGTAAAAAATCATTATCCCGTCGAGCTTGTCAGACTGTTCTTTATGAAATTTCGCAAAGCTTAATCAGAATGCTTACGCCGGTTATGCCGCACCAGGCTGAAGATATGTGGATGTCCGTTCCGGAAAGCCAAAAAGGCGGTTTGGAAAGTATCCTGTTATCGGATTGGGTTAAAGTCAGACCTGAATGGAATAACATTAAACTTGAAGAAGATTTTATGAAAATTCTGCAGGCAAGAGAAGTTGTAACAAGAGCAATAGAGCCTTTAAGAGCTGATAAAAAGGTAGGAAGCTCATTAGAGGTTGCTGTTTATGTTAAATCAGACGATTCTGCGGTCTTAAAAGCTAATGAAAGTGAACTTTGCAACATATTTATTACATCACAGGCATATGTTGCGGATAGTGCTCCATCTGACGTTTTAAACGAATATACAGAAGACGGTTACACCGTTTGGGTAACAAAAGCTCATGGACAAAAATGCGAACGTTGCTGGAAATACCGTGATTTGGATGAAAACGGTATCTGCGATGAATGCCGCGAAGCAATAGGTTAAAAATTAAGAAATTTATATTTTTACAATAGTTAATATTTTAAAACACCGCTCTTATATAAGAACGGTGTTTTAATTATCTATTTAATATCTTCAAAATCCGCTATCTTGGATTATCCGCAGTTCGTAATCCTTGCACTTCGTTTCATAAATCGCATTCGCAATTTATTTCACTTCGGCATATTACTCACCAGGACGGCGTTTCGTTCGCTATCGCTCACTTCAGCCTTGCGAAAATCCGCTATTTGCGTTTTCTTGCGGCTTCTGATTTACGTTTTCTTTTAACGCTTGGCTTTTCATATCTTTCACGTTTTTTGATTTCAGACAAAATTCCTGCTTTTTGGATTTTTTTCTTGAATCTTCTTAAAGCGCTTTCAATACTTTCGTTTTCGCCTACTTTAACTTCTGCCATCTATTTTTTTCACCACCTTTATCAGCGATTTTATACTGTGTTCGTACTTACGTGAGTTATATTATTACAAAAATCTTTATAAATCAAGCCCAAGCATAAAAATAGGCGCCTGAAGAAACTTCAAGCGCCCAAAAACTATTAGAACTACAAGAATTACTTGCCGTTAACTGTAGTTTTGAATTTCTTACCTGCTGAGAATACAGGAACTGTTCTTGCAGGGATCTTCAATTCTTTACCAGTTTGTGGGTTTCTGCCCATTCTAGAAGCACGTTTGCGAGCTTCGAAAGTACCGAAACCAACTAAAGTTACTTTTTGACCTTTAGAAACTGATGATTCGATAGTTTCAATCAAAGCTGATAAAACTTCTGATGCATCTTTTTGAGTAACTTTTGATTTTTTTGCAATTTCTTGTACTAATTCTTCTTTGTTCATAATATAAACTCCTTTTCTTTTGTACAACTCTTATTATATATGTTTTTTTTATTTGTGCAAGTACTTTTAACAATTTTTTGTTTGATATATCGGGAAATTTGTTTTATAATCCAGTCAAGGGTATGCAAAAATTCAGTTTTTTTAATCAGTATAATGTGGGAGTTCTTGTTCTGAACAGCGATTTTAAGGCCGTTTTTCTGAACAATGTATTTAAACGCATGTTCGGCGAAAGCATTGATATTAAAAGGTTTATGCACAGTTTTAATTTTGATATTTGTATGCTTGATACCCAAAATCTTGAGGCGGTTTCTCCTATTTTTCAGGCTGTAAATTCAGGTGAAAATTTTACCGCAGTAGCCAGTTTTTTATCAGAAAATTCCGAAAACAATTATTACGAAATCTCAACAATTAAGAAACAAAACTACACAATTCTCTTTTTTAATAATGTTTCGGGAGAGTATAATTATAATATTTTATCTGAAAATTACAAAAAATTGTGTGCTGAGCATGCCAAATTGCTTGAAGAAAACACAAGTCTTTCCAAAACCAAAACGGATGCGCAGTCACAGGCAGTAAAAATAGCGCTTATTAATAAAGTTTCAAACATATTTTCAACATCTTTGGATTTTCAAAAAATTCTTGCACCGGTATTAAACGAAGTTTTGACAATGTTTGGAGCCTTCAGGGTTTATTATGCGGTATATGAGAAAGGTAAGTTTTGTCCTTTAAAGTCAGCAGGAAGCGGTTTCAAGTATCCTAAAAGTGTTGCTTTTGATGAAAATACGGTTGCTGATATAAAGAAAAATAAAATATCCGTCTTAAACAAACTTTGCGAATATGAGGGATGTGCGCCCTTTAAATCTCCTGTTTTAAGAACCATCGTTCCGATTTTTCATTCAAACGATTTGAAAGGTATTTTGGTGCTTTTATCCCGAAAACAGCGAAATATTGAGGATGAAAATGAAATTTTAACGGCAATTTCCGCTCAGTTTGCAAACGCTATTGTGAGAACAGAACTCCATGAAAAAAATCTCAAGACCGTTGAGGAGTTAAAATCGGCGCTTAAAGAACTGAAAGAAACACAAATTCAGCTTATAAATTCCGAAAAAATGGCATCTTTAGGTTTGCTGGTTGCGGGTGTTGCACACGAAATTAATACCCCTGTAGCATCTATAAAATCCAATAATGCGCTTATTGCAAAAATCATCCGAAAGCTGGATGATAACGAATTTTCAGAGACTCTTGATGAGATAAATAAGCTTGATGCGGAAGCTATAAACAGAATAAATAATATAGTGGTATCTTTAAAAAGATTTGTTCGTCTTGATGAGGCTGAGCTTCAGGAAGCCGATATAAACAGCGAAATGGATTTAACGCTGGATCTTATCAGGCATGAGACCAAAAACAGAATTAATATAGTTAAAAATTACGGCAATATTCCGCTTGTAAAATGTTATCCGAACATGTTAAACCAGGTTTTTACAAATATATTAATGAATGCCTGCCAGGCAATAAAAGAGACCGGAACTATTGAAATCACTACGTTTGTGACCGATAAAAATCTGGTTATAAAAATAAAGGATGACGGAGAAGGTATTCCTAAAGATAAAATAAATAAGATTTTTACTGTCGGATTTACTACAAAGGGCGTAGGTGTGGGCACCGGCTTGGGTTTAGCGATATGTTCAAAGATTATAGAAAAGCACGGCGGGGAAATTACTGTAAATAGTGAGGTTGGAAAGGGCACGTGTTTTACTATTACTATCGGGCGATAGTAGTTAATGTAACAAAATGTATAGGGTACGAATTTCAATAATAAGTGTAATTTCGACCATTTTTATTAATATTATTTTAATTATTTTATGAATTATGCATTCAAACACTAGAAATCAGTAATAAAAAATGTTATTCTTAGAATATAAAGTGTTTGTTTTACCCTTAATAATTAAAACAACATTTAACCAAAATATTACATGTAATAAAAATTAACAATTCATTTAAAAAAGGCAATTTATTATTTCCAAAAAACTTTATATAAGAGTGTGTAGTGAAAATAATTTATTGTGTCGGAGGAAAATCAATGACAATTAGTGTGAACAGCAAGAAAAAACAAGTGAAGAAAACTTTTGATGAGTTATTAGTAGATTTGAAAACAAGCAATTCCGAAAAAGTCAGATACAATGCTGCAAGAATTCTTGGTGAAATGGGTGATTCAAAGGCTGTTGAACCTTTGATTGATGTTTTAAAGAATGATAAAAACGGATCGGTTCGTTTATATGCCGCAAGAGCTTTGGGTGAGTTAGGTGATTCTAAAGCTACGGTTCATTTAATTGAATCTTTGCGTGAGGACAGAAACGTTGATGTTCGTGTTCGTGCTGCTCGTGCTTTAGGCCGTTTAGGCGGTGCAATTGTTGTTGAACCTCTTGTTGAAGCGTTGAATGATGAAAATGCTCAGGTTTGTATTACGGCAACTGATGCATTGATAGAAATAGGCGATGTTGCAACTGACGCGTTGATTGCTTCACTTGATCACGAAAAAGTTAATGTACGTTGCGATGCAACAAGAGCATTAGGCGAAATAGGAAATAAGAAGGCTGTTGACAAGGTTATAAATATGCTTTACGACGAATGGGTTAATGTTAGAATTTATGCCGTAACTTCTTTAGGTAAATTGAATGACCCAAAAGCTGTTCCTGCATTAATTGATGTTATGAAAAACCGTTCGGAAAACGAATTAGTAAGAGCAGGTGCTGCTGCTGCTTTGGGTGTTTTAAGAGACCAAAGAGCATTGTTACCGCTCAGAGAATTGATTATGGAAGCTGAAGAGCTTGGCGAATTGGAAGACACCGCTTTGAAATCATTCAAGAAAATCATGGCGGCAAACTGGCAGTCAATTCCTGGTGCAGCATTGCAGAAAAAAGCTGTTGCAGCTGTATAGACAATAGTTTTAAATAAAAAAAGCCCGATTAAAAATCGGGCTTTTTTATGCTATAATATCGGGTATGAGAAAACTTATATTGTTATTAATCGGGGTTTTATTGAGTACAAATTTCGGGTGGAGTTCCGCTCTTACTGATGATTATGTTGATATTGCATCATCATTTGTTCAGGAGGGCAAATACTCTCAAGCTATGAATTATATTAATAAAGCGCTTGATATAGAGAGAGATAATATTCTTTTAATTAACATGCAAAAAGATTTGTATAAATTAATGGGCAGAGATGATATTTTTTTATCGTTTGATGTTTTATCGGGCGGGGATGAATATTTAAGTACCGCAATATATTATTATGATCAGTGCAAGTATCGTGAAGCTAAAGAAATTTTAAACAAATATATTGAAAAAATGCCGAAATCTGATTTTGCATATATGCTGAGAGCTAAAACAAACCTGAGTATTGATGAAGTACCGTCAGCATTGAGAGATATAAAATCGGCACAGGCAATTTCAAATAATGCTGAATATGAGCTTGTTGAGGCGCTGATACTTTATAAGAGCGGAAAATATGCTCAGTGTAAAAATATCTTAAAGCGTTTATCTGAAGATGTTCAAATATACAATGTTTATAAATATATGGGATTATCCGATTTTAAACTTGGGAATTATAAAGAAGCGGTTGAAAGTTTTGACAGAGCAATACTACTTTCTGATGACGACAAAACTATAATGCAGTCGTATAATGAAGCAAAGAGATTAAGTTATGGCAATTAGAAGAATGAAAAAAGTAAAAAACAGATTTTATAATTATTTTCTGGGGGTTGTTATACTCTTAGGTCTGTTGTTTTGCCTGAATGTTTTTGCTCAGAATACCGATGAACTAAAGATTGCGCATGTAACGGATGTACATTTTTCAAAAGAACTTGATAATACTCCGTTTAAGCTGAGAAAACAATCGGGAGAAATATTTGATGATGTTATTGCTCAGATAAATGAAACTCCCGGAATATCATTTGTTATGATAACCGGTGATTTGGTAGATAGAGCTAAAGCCTCTGAATTAGACGGTTTTTTAGAGCATGCTAAAAATATAAAATATCCTTGGTATTTTGCTTTTGGTAACCATGACAGTATGCTTGGAGGTTCTCTGACTACAGATAAATACCTTGAGAAAGTTAAAAAAGTTAATCCGGATATAAAAACTGAAGATACATATTATTCTTTTTCTCCTAAAAAAGGATTTAAAGTTATTGTTATTGATGCGGTCATAAGAGACAGGTTAACCGCTCACGGGTACTTGCCTCAAGAACAGATTAAATGGCTGGATAAAGAGCTTTCTTCCGCTCAAAACCAAACTGTTATAATATGTACTCATATCCCTATTTTACAGCCTATAGCTGATGAACATCATGTTATGGATAACGGGCAGGAAGTTTTGAATGTTATAAGCAAATACAAAAATCCGATAATTGTTTTGCAGGGGCATTATCATGTTTCTAAAATAAAACAGATGAATAACATCATTTTTATAAGCACTCCGTCGCTTGTAAGTTATCCGAATGCTTTTCGTGAAATTATAATTAAGAATAATCATGACAAAACAACTTTGGACATTAAAACAAAGAATATAAGACTTGAAAAACTGAGAGCACATGCAAAGATGTTCATAGTTTCTGTTCCTTTGGTTGAGGGTGAACCTGAGGATCAAAATGGTGTTTATACATTAACTAAAACTAAATAAGGCGGGTTATATGAAAGAATTCAAAGTGAAATTCAGAGGTGTAAGAGGAAGTTATCCGATTACCAAAAAAGAGTTTTTAAAATACGGCGGTAATACGGCATGCGTAGAGATTTCGGTCGGAGGAAATTTAATTATACTTGATGCCGGAACGGGTATAATTGAGCTGGGGAATGAATTAATGTGCGACTATATAAATTCATCAACCGATAAAAAGAACCGTAAAAGTATTAATGCGGTTGTATTGTTGTCGCACATTCATCAGGATCATATTCAGGGATTTACTTTTTTTAATCCGCTGCATTTAAAAACAAGTAAAATAGATGTTTTTGGCATGTCGGATTTTGATGAAGATTTGGCTCAGGAATTTTCAACACTTCTTTTCGGAAAATCTTTCCCGCTGGACTTGGCGGATATTGCCTGCAATATTGATATACATAATATTCAGGATACTGATTGTATAGTTTTAAAGAAAGGCGAATTGCCTGTTGTAAAACGTGTTGAAAATGGTGAAGAAATAAAACCGCAGGGTGAAGATGTTGTTATAACGTGTTATAAATCCCCTGCACATCCTCAAAATGGTGTTTTAATCTATAAAATTGGCTACAAGAATAAGTCTGTTGTTTATGCGACGGATAAAGAAAGTTATGAGGGCGGAGATAAAAAACTTGCAAAATTTGCGCGAGGATGTGATTTACTGATACATGATGCTCAATATTTGACGGAAGATTATCTGGATGTTTATGCACCGAAACAGGGTTACGGACATTCGACTTTTGATATGGCAATAAAAGCACAAAAGCAGGCAAAAGCCGCAAAACTTGTATTTTATCATTATGATCCGTCTTATAACGATAAAAAACTTGATAAAATTAAAGACGACTACTTCAAAGATGAAAATGTTGTTATGGCGCATGAGGGGCTTGAAATAAAACTGTTATGATAAAAAAAAGTATTATAATATTGTGTTTATTATTTATGAGTGTCGGGCTTTCGGGGTACAGAAAGCCTGATGTTTATGTCATTAATGCGGTTAAAAATTCCAATACGCATAATAATCTTGGCATAATGTATATGAGCGAAAAAGAATATTTTGCGGCAATAGAGGAATTTAAGATAGCAATAAGTTTAAATCCGGAAAGTCAGGCAAGTGCCGTTTATTATAATAATTTAGGGGAATGTTTTACATTAATCGGGCATCCGGAGCTTGCTACGGACTGTTTTGAGCGTGCCTTGAGAATTTACAGCCTTAATTTGAAGTATTACATTAACCTTGCAAAAAATATTATTGAGCTTAAGCAATTTGATAAAAAAATAGAACAGTTTAAAGATTTTTCAAATCCGTATAACAGAATTATGACAGGCGTTTTGTATGTTGAAAACGGTGATATGCAGCGCGGTATAACAATACTGGATAATTTTACAATTTCTGAGCCAAAACTTATCATAACTCCTGCAATAAAGACGTATATCAAATCAAGTCTGAAAAATAATAAACAGTAATATTGCAAAATTGATTAAAATATTTTAGAATGAGTTTATGAAAAGACTTTTTAAATTATTATTTATATTTTTTATTTTTCTTGGAATTGCGATTTTACCTGTGAATTCGGCTTTTGCGCTGAAATGGAACAGGTCACTTGTTATGATATACATTCCGAAAGATGAACCATATGCACCTGATATGAAAAAGGCTGTTAATGAATGGCAGAGTAAGACGAAAAAAATGTCTATAATGATTACTCCTCAGGTACGGGATATTCCGCTTGTTGAAGTTGAAACAGTCTTTAATAAAATATCCGGAGAAAATGCGCAGAATAAATGCGCAGTAACATTTTCATCCACCGCCAATTATTTCCGTCATGCGGTTATTACACTTGATATAAACAACACCCCTGAAATACTTGCGGATCCTGAGAAAAAGCAGGAAAATGACGCTGAAGTATATGCGCTTATGCTCAAATCAGTGGGATTAATGCTTGGTGTTCCGGAATCAAACGATGAAAAAAGTGTAATGTATAAGGAATATAAAAAAGGACAAAGCATACTTCCGTCAGATGTTGAGAATCTTATGGATGTTTACGGCTGGGGAGTTAAAAGACCTTAACTTACGGCAGTTTCTGCCTGTTGATTATTTTCGGAAACAGTTAAAGTTGTCGGGATTGTAAACCCGAAAGTCGAACCTTCGTCAACCTTTGATGTTACAAAAACTTTTCCGCCGTGGTGTTTTTCAATAGTAGTTTTTACAAGCTGAAGCCCAAGGCCGGTACCTTTAATTGTGTGTGCTTTGTTTTCAACTCTGTAAAATCTGTCAAAAATTCTCTTAAGATGTTCCGGAGCGATACCGCAGCCTTCGTCTGTTACCGTTACCGTAACAGAATCATCGCTGGTGAAAAGATTTACCGTAACTTTTGTGTTTTCAGGTGAATATTTTATTGCATTTGACAAAAGATTTGTTAAAGCCCGTTTTATACTGTTGTAGTTAAACGGAAAATCTCTGAAATCGCCGTCTTTTTGGACAACTATATTTATTTTGTGTTTTTCAAGCAATATTTGTACCTGATTAATTGCATCTTCAACAACCCGGATTATGTTGTTAGGCTCTTTTTCAAGTTCATAATCCGCATCCAGTCTTGAAAAATCAAGAATATCATTGACCATTTCATTGAGACGGATTATTTCGTTGTTAATAGTGCTTAAAAACTCTTTTTTCGTCGCATCATCAAATTCGTTTGAATAGTTATAAAGAGTGTCAATATAACTTCTCAAAACGGTAACCGGAGTTCTCAATTCGTGCGAAACATTTGATATGAATTGAGAACGCATTGTATCAATTTCGGTTTCCTTTGTTATGTCAATTAAAACTATGATGTAGCCAAGATAATCATGATTTCTTGTAAACATAGGTGAAACTATTGATTTGATGACTTTTTTATCAACATTTATGTTGAAAACAGTCGGAGCCTTTTCACGTTCTTCAATAGGTAATGCTTTAAATTCTTCAATTTTATCTTTAAAACAGAAATTGTTTTCACTGTCAATATAATCAAGAATTTTGCTGTCCAGAATTTGTTCATCATCAAGTTCAAGTAATGTTTTTGCGTGTTCGTTAACCAAAACAACATTGTCGTTGTTATCGCATACAACAACACCGTTTGCGATACTCAATAAAACAGCTTCAAATTTGTTGCGTTCAAGAGTAAGCTGATCAATATTTTGTTCTTCATAAACGTGCAATTTGCCCGACATATCATTGAAGGCATTAAATAATTCTTTTACTTCAGGACTGACTTCCTGTTCTTCAATTTTGTATCCGAATTCACCTGTAGAAATCTTTTTAACACCACTTTTGAGAGTTCTCAATTCACAGGTTGAAAGATATGTACTTATCAAAGTTACCGATGCAAAAATAAACCAACAGAGTGCAAAGACCGAAAATATTGATATTCTTGTGGCGGAAAACATTTTATTTAAATCATCAACACTATAAGTCAGGGTTAATGTCCCACGGTTATATTCCAGAGGAGTTACAACGGAAAAAGTCTTTGCCGAAGAATCGTAATTTTTATTTTTTACTTCGTTAACAATTTTCCCATCGGAATTTGTGTATTTTATACCGATAATATTTTCGTTATCGTTTATTATATTTTGCAGGTATTTATCATTAAATCTTTTGGAGTTATCGTTATCAACGGAAAAATTTGCTATGGTTTTTGCCATAATTTCACTGTAACTGCGGTAGTTTTTTTGCAGGTTATTTTGAATATTGAATGATGTGTAAATTCCGATACCGACAATGAAAAAGGTGCTTGCCAAAAGCCCCGTTATTATAAGTTTATTCTGTTTTGTTATATTATTTTCAGTTTCCTGCATAGCAAAATTATATCATAAATTTTACTCAATGTAACCAAGATACGGCAAATTTCTGTATTGCTGATCTAAATCAAGTCCATAGCCGACTATAAATTTATCATCCACATCAAAGCAGTAGTAATCAGGTTCTATATCAACTTTTCTTGTGGATTTTTTATCTAAAAGTGAACAAAAAACAGTTGATTTTGTTTTGAAGTTTGCATTTATAAAATCCATAAGGAATTTTGCGGTAAGCCCTGTATCCACAATATCTTCAACAATTATAACATTTTTATCGTTAAGGTTAGGAAGCGATATATCAACGGCGTTTACAAGCCCCGATGATGCCATTGCGCTTCCGTAGCTCGAGAGTCTTATAAATTCCATACTTAAAGGTATATTCAATCTTTTTGCCAAATCAACCGCAAACATAACGGCACCTTTCAAAACGCAAATTAAATAAACTTTTTCACCTTTGTATTTTGCGTTTAATTTATCCGCAAGTTCTTTGATTTTGTGCTGAATTTCTTCTTCAGTAATAAGAATTTTAATTTCTTTTTTATCCATTTTCTCTCTCCAGTCTTAATATATGTGTAGGTTTATTTGTAACTTTTATTTTTTCGCTGATGCCGACAGACGCAGCCCAAATAACTTCGTCATTTATGTATAAAAACGGCATTGTTTCACGTTTGTCTTTTGGTATTTTTTTTGAATTAAGGTATTTTTTCAGTTTTTGAGTCCCTTTGCATCCGAGCGGGTGAATTATGTCCCCGTCTGTTCTTGTGCGGAGTGTAAAATTTATTCCGGTTTTGCTCAAATCCGCAAGGGCGGTGTTTTCGCTGTCGGATGGGAATTTATCGGTTTTTTTTGTGTATTTTTTTATTGTAAAAATGTATTTTCCGGTTTTATAAATACCTTCTTTTTCGATTTTTTCAAAAACGGATTCTTCCGTACATTCTTTTATAACACGAATTTCCGATGCCGATACAAACAAAAACATTTTATCTGCCAGAGAGGTTGTTTTGCCGTTCTTTAATTTGGAATTTTCTTTTATAAAACGGTTTAATTTTTGTACAGTTTTGTAATCATAATCCAAATTATTTTCAATTAGCAGATTGTAAATAAGATGTTTTTGCAGAGCGTCTGAATAACCAGTGAAATTTTTTGTTTTATACGGCTCATCAAGTTTTTTTATGTATTCGTTTATAATTTCGTTTTCATTTTGGGCAATTTGTGACAAGTTATTCAAAACTTTTTTAAAATCTTTATTGATAGTTTCAAGCTGAGGAATAATGTTCAGTCTCAAAAAGTTGCGTTTATACTTATCGTTGTTGTTTGAGCTGTCCTGATTAGGTTTAAGGTGATGATTTTTTATATATTTTTCAATATCTTTTCGGTATGTTGTCAAAAGCGGACGGTAAAAAATATCCCGCACCGGTAAAATCCCGCTCAGCCCTTTTGTGCCTGTACCTTTAACAATTCTGTAAAGCAGAGTTTCAGCATTGTCATCGGCGTTATGGGCTGTAAAAACAATATCCGTTTTAAATTTTTTCGCACATCTGTAAAAGAACTCATATCTTGCGTTTCGGGCATCGGTTTCAGTGCATTTTATTTTATTTGACAAAGTTTCCGTATAAAATTCAATATTATGTTTTTGGCAGAAATTATGGCAATTTTCAGCCTCTTTCAGGCTTTCATTCCCTCTCCAGTTGTGGTTGAGGTGTATTGCAATTGTGGTTAGATTAAATTCTTTCTGCAATTCAAGAATTACCGAAAGCAGGCACATGGAATCATTTCCGCCCGAAAAAGCAATAAGCACTCTTTTGTTTTTTACAGAGTACTTATTTAAAAAATCCGCTACATTATTTTTTACAATTTCAGTTTCCATTTGTGTACTTTTTAATGCCTTCTCTGATTTCCAAAGCATCCGTTCCCAATTGTTCCAGTGTTCTCATGGCCAAACATGTAGGTTCACCCAAAATTGCCAGAAGTAAATCCGCAGATTCTATTTTGGATTGCTTTTTGGCTTTTGCTATCTGCCATCCTCGCTCCAGCACTCGTTTTGCACGCTCCGTAAAGGTTATTTCTTTGGCGTTGTAATCATTGCCGAAACCGACAATATTTTCTACAATTTGCCTTGCATCTTTTATATTTATTTCAAGATTATTCAGCACTTGAGCACCTATGCCTGTTCCTTCCCCTATAATTCCCAATAAAAACATTTCTGTTCCGACTGTATTTCTGCCTATTCTTCGGGTTTCTTCTTTGGCAAGCCTTAAAATTGTCAGGGTTTCAGGCATTTCTTTTTCGATAGGTTTAATTATTGCGTGTGCTAAATCGTCATCTGTTATATGAAATTCTTTTAGAATTTCATATGCAAGCCCTTTTTTGGCTTTTAAAATTCCCAAAACAATGTGTTCGGGTAAAACTTCCGATGAACCAAGTTCTTTTGCTGTTTGAAGTGCCATGTTCATTGATTTAAAGGCGTTCGGAGTGAAAATTATCTGACGGCCTTCGTATTCTGATGTTCTTGATTTAATATGATTGAGTTTATTTTCAAATTCTTCGCCGGTTATGCCGAATTTTTCCAAAATACTACAAAGGTTTGTGGATTTATCTTCCAAAATTGATGACAAAATCTGTTCGGTTCCCATAATTTCATAGTTTGAAGTTGATAATTTTGCAACCGCACGTTCAAAAACTTTTGAGGCTTCGGGACTGTCAAAAATTAAATCAGTTTGTTCCGATTTATCTTCACTTTCAGTTGTTTCATCAGCTTCCGGGTGAAGAAGCCGCTGAGTTTTTTTCTGAACAAGTCTGTAGAGAATGTTTTTTGTCTGTTCTAAATCAAATCCCAAATCAAATAAAATTTTCTTTTTTCCAAAATTTGCGTCATCAAGCAGGCTTAAGAACAAATGTTCATACAGAATAATCTTGTTTCCCGACATTCCCGCTAATTCTTGTGCATTATTTAATATTTTTTTGTATTCCGGGCTGAAATGCAGGGTTTTTATTTCGGATTTTTGAGGTTGTTTGTTCGGATACAGTATGTTTAAAAGTCTTTCAGGAGTTATGTTGTTATTTTTGAGTAATCTTAATGAAACACCTCTTGCCTCATAAACAAGTGCTGCCATAAGGTGTTCGGGCAAAATCACATTAAAGCCGTAATCAGCGGCAATTTCCTGTGATTTGCTTACAACATTTACTGCAAGTTCCGTAAAACGTTCAAACAATTTTTATTCCTCGTCTTCTAAACTTTCAATATAATCCGATACCCGTTCAAATTCTTCATCATCCTCAATTGATGCAAAAGAATAATCTTCACCGTCTTTTAGGATTTCCATAAGTACAAGTTCTTCCGACTGTTCTTTGTCAACAGGGAGAAGAAGTGCGTAATCTTTGCCTTCAAAACTAATCATGTTAAACAACTCAAATTTAATTGAATTTCCGTTTTCATCAATTGTTTCAATAACGTTAACTGTCTTTTCCATAATGTACCTTTCTTAAATTTAATTTATTTTGCTTAAATATTGTTCTAAAATTATACCCGCACTTTCAATATCCACTAAACCTTTATCTTTTCGGAAATCTATTTTCCGTTCTTTCAGGTTTTCTTCCGCTGTTTCGGATGTAAGACGTTCATCTTCATACACGATTTCAAAACCTTCAATTTGTTTGGCAAAGTTTATGCAATCCTGTGCCTGTGAGCCGCATGTCCCATCCATGTTATATGGTACACCAACAACAATAATTTTTACATTGTTTTCTTTAGCAATTTTTACAATTTCGGAAACGGAGTTTTCTGATCTGACAATACAGCTATGGCGGTTTGCAATAACGTGCAGGTAATCGCTTATTGCGATGCCTATACGTTTTGTTCCCACATCAAGTCCCATAATTTTATACATAAAAACTCCATGCTTTGCCAAGATAATTGATTATTTTATTTAACTGTTCTTTTTTGTATTTTGTATAATCTTCATCAGCTTCAAAACCTGTAAAATAGTGGAAAATACTGTATTTTGCAATGTGTTCGGCGAAAACTTTGAAATTCCGTTCATCCTTTGCTATTGAATACAAAATTTGAGCATGGGTTTCGTTATTATTTAATTTGCAGAAATATGAGGAGAGTAAAAGTCTTTCTTCCCATTTTTCCTTATCATCCGATACCAGTTGTATTGCTTCATCAACAACAGCGGACAAATTTGCAGTTTCAAAATTTTCTGACATAAAAATTCTGTCTGCAGAATTATAAAATTTTTCCGCTTCTTCATTGAAATCTCCCGAATAAAACCAGTATGCGGTAAAATCTTCGTCAAAGATATCAAGGATTTCATCCTGTTTGTAGGTTTTGACATTATAATTTAATATCTGATTTAAGTCAAAATCCTGCAGCGGAATGTCAATAAACAGTTGTTTCCAGCAGTTGTATTCATAAGGCGGTGCGGATTTTTCATAAGTCAGTTTTTCTGATTTATGAAGCATATATTTGAAAAATTCAGGCGTTATTTGGGCATCTTTATCCCTATCCAGAAGTTTTTTTCTGAATACTGACAACTCAAATTCGGATACTTCCATAAATCCTATACATTCGTTTATCCCTTTATAATCATCAGCAACAAGGCTAAAGAAGTCTGATTTTAGTTCATCTCCGACTTTGTATTTTTTTTCATAGAAAAGACAGTAACTTCCGTCAGCATCAGGCGGAACAAAACTAAACCTGCCTTTTGTATAATCGTGTATTTTGTCAAAAACTCTGTCCGTACCTGAAAATTTTAATTCTGTCAGGCATTTTTTAATTGCTGGCTGTAAATTTTCGCTCATGATGTCATAAACTTCCGACAAAGAGCGGTACGCATAAACGGATTTTGTGCTTTTAAGTAAATTCAGTGCAAATATTCCGATAGGACTGTCCGTATGACTTAAAAACACCGGAACAAGTACATTAGCAAGATCTTCGCCCGACTGTTCTTCTGCCATAGCTTCTAAAAGAGTGTATTTATCGGCATCGGCTATTGTTGCAAGAAAATCAAGGAAATCAAGCTGAATTTCCGGGTTACATTTGGAATTTTCAAGAAGCTTTTTTGTATCCTCATACATTTTTTCTTCATCAATTTCCAAATACTGCTGATAATCTTCTTCCCGCCAGTTTTGTTTAATTCTGCTTAAAACTTCAATTGCATGTAATTTGAGGTTATTGGAATTTTCATTGTCGGTAACAATATTTTCCATTTCATCAATTAAATTTTCGGGTTCCGAATAACGCTCAAGTAATATTTTAATTTCAGACATTACGTTGTCATCACATCTTTTAAATTCTTTTAGCAGCAGACGTACGATTTCATCTTTGTTTTCCTGACTGTCAAGGAGAGCAAATTCTTTTTCATCAATGAGAACCTTTGATTTATTCACCGCTCTGATAAAACGTGAGATTTCACGTTTTATTTCAAAAGTATTGAGTTGCTTTGAATTATCGGAGTTCATTTTTTATCGGCTCTCCAAAGCATGTCAACAATTTTCTGGACTTCTTCTGTGGGAACTCTTTCACTCATAATCAGGTATTGAACGGCAATAAGAGTACACTCTGAGCAAATGTTAACACCAGGGCCAAGAACCATTTTGGGAACCATGTAGTTCGGTCTGCCGCAAAAACTGCAATATTCAACCTGTTTAGCTCCGGTTCCGTCAAATTCTTCGTGTATATCTTCAATTTTTTCTTTTTTGTCTTTTTTTCTTTTATCCCCTAATTTGATGATTTTTTCTTCCGACATAAGAATTTTCTCCGCATTTTCTACACCATTAATTGTAACTTATTTGAATAAATTTGCCAAATTCTTTATATTAGTTTATAATAGATATACTATAGAAGAGATTTTATAACTTGGGTAAGCATATTATCAGGGAATATTTATTATGAAAAGAGTTTTATTAGTTGCAGCTATATTATTTATTTCCGTTATTTCTACGGCATGTATTAACAATTTTGCCGTTCAGGAACTTAATACAAAAGCAAAAGGTTTCATTGAGAACGGTGATTATCAGAGTGCTGTAGAAAGACTGAAATCCAGTATTGATTTGGATGCATCCGCTTATGAATCTTATTATAACCTGGCAGTTGCATATACTAAACTGGAAGATTATCTGAATGCTTTTGAAAATTATAAAAAAGCAATAGAGTTAAAACCTGATTTTGCTGACGGGTATTATTCTCTTGCTGTTTGTGAAGAAAATTTGATTATGGATCTTGAAGCAGGTACAGTTGTTGCTGATGAAGATAATAATCTTACAAAACCCGAAGAAATTCCGCATAAATACGTTATAGAGGGTAATTCAAAAACGTATTGGGAAAATCTGAAAACAGATGCCATAAAGAATTATGACAAATATTTGAGTTTATCGGATAATCCTGAAGATAAGGCGGATGTTGAAGCAAGGATTCATGAACTCAGTTCGGAAAATGTTGACTAATGATATTGTCATCACCGGGAAATGTCGCATTTGAGTTTTTTGGCCTTCCGATTTATTTTTACGGAATTATAATGGCATGCGCAGTTTTGGCGGGTGTTTTCGTTGCATTTTGGGCATGGAAAAAGTATTATACACAGGATTCTATGATATTGGATTTGGCACCATGGCTTATAATAACCGGAATTTTTGGTGCAAGGGTGTATTATTGTCTTTTGAATTTCCATTATTATGCCGAACATCTTAATGAAATTTTTAATGTAAGACAGGGCGGATTATCAATTCATGGAATGTTTTTGGCATGTCTTGTATTTTTGATTATTTTTGCCCGTTGTAAAAAAATTTCGTTATGGAAATTGTCTGCGCCGATGCTTTTGGGAGTTTCAATTGCGCAAAGTATCGGCAGATGGGGCAATTTTTTCAATTCCGAGGCATTTGGTAAACCTTTTGACGGTTTTTTAAAACTTTATATAGCACCGCAATACAGACCGCCAGAATTTGCGGATTGTGAGTATTTTCATCCTGCGTTTTTGTGGGAAAGTTTACTTGATTTGGCGATTTTTGTCGTTTTATTTTTGATAATGAAAAAAACAAACGGTAAAAATCCGCTTTTTATAACTTCTCTTTACTTTTTTATGTATTCGGTAGTCAGAATATTAATTGAAAGCATAAGAACCGACAGCATTTTTTATGTGTTTAATCTGCCTGTTGCCACTGTTGTTTCAATTGCGATTATGTTTATATCACTTTCAGGAATTTTATATTCCGTTATACTCTGCCGTAGCAGTCTTCATAACGAATAATGTCGTCTTCTGAAATATAATCGCCTTTTTGAATTTCAATTATCTTCAATTCTTCATCGTAAGGGTTTTGAAGAGAATGTTTTGCCTGCAGAGGAATATCAATACTGTCTCCGGCATGAACTATGTGCTCTTTACCGTCAAGGAGAACAAGCGCCGTACCTTCCAGAACAACCCAGTGTTCGGAACGGTGGTTGTGCGATTGAACGGATAATTTTTGTTTTGGCATAACGCATATTGTCTTTGTAAGATAACCTTTTCCGCCATTCATGCAAGTGTAATATCCCCAAGGGCGGAATACTGTCTTATGCAGTTTTATAGTATCGCTTTCCTGTGCTTTTAGTTTTTCATACAGTTTTTTTACGTTTTGGGATTCGCCCATTTTACAAGCCATAATGGCATCTTCTGTTTCTACCAGAATAATATCTTCTAATCCCGATACGGCAACAATTTCTTTTTGTGAGTATATGAATGAGTTTTTAACGTTATCTACGACAACTTTGCCGGTTAATACATTACCATTTTCGTCTTTTTCTTTTACATTGTAGATTGATTGCCAAGAACCCAAGTCGTTCCAGTCTGACTGAAGTTCAACAAGAGCAACCTTATCGGATTTTTCCATAATCGCATAATCTATTGATATAGATGGCATTTGTTCATATACGGAATATTTGATTTGACTGCTGTCTGAAAAATTAAGATTATCTAATTGAGAATAAATTTCAGGGGTATAGTGTTTAAATTCTTCAAGAAATACCGAAATTTTACCCATGAATATTCCGCCGTTCCAGTAGTATTCACCGCTTGCAAGATATTGTTTAGCTTTTTCAATATCAGGCTTTTCAACAAATCTTTCAACTTTATAGCCTGTAGAAAGCGGTTTTTCGGTTTTTATGTAACCGTAACCTGTTTCAGGGTAATCGGGTTTGATACCGAAAGTTACTATATAACCTTGTTCGGCTAAAATAAGCCCCTGTTCAACTGTCTTATTGAATGCGTTTACATTTTTAATCAAATGATCTGACGGTACTATCAAAACTACATCATCACCGCAGCCTGTTTGTTTAAAATATTCCATTGTGGATGCAATGGCAGGAGCAGTGTTTCTGCCGATAGGTTCTCCGATTACGATATTTGATTTATCAATGTTATTGAGCTGAAGTTTAATACTTGAATAGTGTTTTACATTAGTAACCGTAACTATTTCAGACGGTTTTGAAAAAGTGCAAAGTCTTTTGAATGTCTTTTGCAGCAAACTTTCACAGTCATCAAAAGATATAAGCTGTTTTGGATATTCATCTCTTGATAAAGGCCATAATCTGCTTCCTGAACCGCCTGCTAATATAATACTTTTCATTATCTTACCTCACATTTTAAAAAACTTAGTACGTCATTAGGATTTTCTACCTGAACGACTTGTGTGTTTTCCATTAAACTTAATTCGTGGGCTAAAGCGTAGTCATTTCCGCCTTCGTAGGTCCTATCGCCCATGAATATAATCTTATCATCAGGATAAAGTTTGCGCAAGTGGTGTGCGATTTGACTTTTACCGCAACCTTTAGGAATTATATCCAGTGAAATATTTCCGCCGCATTCAAAATCATAATCAGGATATTTATTATACATGTATTGTTGTATTGCTTTACGCTCACCGTTTTCTTTATCCCAGGCTGTGTATTTTTCTCTTTCTAAATACGGGCAATCTCTTCCGATAACACTGAAATTAATCATTCCGATACGTTTTTCTATATAATTCCCGAATAGTTGATTAGGATATTTTGTATTTTTTCTGAAATTTTCCAGATCATTCAGCATGTCAGCATCATATTCAATTTCTTTTTTATAAACTAGTTTGCCGTTTTGATGTAGTGTATTTCCCATAGAACCGTAAATGCCTGTAAAAGCATCTATAACATCTTGCGGTAACTGTTCTCCAACCTTTGAATAATCAGAGCCTGTTGCAATAAATGCGGTGTGAGATTTTAACCAAGGCAAAAATTCCGACTTAAATTCTTCCGTCATAGGTAATCTTGCCGGGGTTAATGTGCCGTCCATATCAAATACGTATATTGTCATTACTTCATATTCTCCCTACTCTTGTGAATTTGTTTTTACAGTCATATTATAAAAATTCAAATTTAATTCTCTAGGTTTTTTACGTTTGAACACAATTTTTTGAACTTTTCGTTCAGAATCAGTTTTATCTATTGTAAGTTTTAATTTTATTGGTGAGCAGTTGTCCAATTCCGCAGTTTCGACAAATTTATCATTTAAAAATATATCAAATGAATGTTTTTTCTTTTTTGTTGCACAACAAGAAGCTAACTTAAGTATAACTTCGCATGGTTTTTTTTCAGGGAGAATAAACCACATTCTTGCGGTTTTACCAACTGTTAACCTGCCATTATTTGTAGGATAATCCAAATCTTCAGTTGAGATGGCCGGTAATAAATCATCACTAAAATTATAAACCTTATTAAATTCAATGTTTTCATAAGGAATTCTGTCACAATCATTAGGTATTCCTGTCGGAGATGCCAAAATACCTTCTATTATGTGTTGCCTTATATTATCCCTGTATGCAAAGAAGGTACTGTTTTTTGCCTTATATTCTTCCTCCAATTGAAAATTATTTTTACAATATTCTTCAATTTTGTTTATAACATTTTCTTTATCATAAAATACATTATAGATTTTATCATTTTGAGCCTCGGAAAATTCTTGGTTAACTCGATCTCCCCAATTAATTGCGAGGAGTGAATCTTTATAATCTAATCTATAGAATATTACAGGAATATCTTTGAACATAAAATCAAAACACATACTTGAAAAATCTGTTATGAATAAGGATGTTTTTGTCTTAATCTTTCCAATATCTTTTTCGTCAATAAGTGTTATATTAGGAAGTTTTAAGTCCTTTATAAAATGAGAAGTTACATGATGAACTGCAATATTAAGTTTTACATTATACTTTTGCAATATTTCGGAAAGTCGTTCTGATGTACATAAATTAATGAGATTTTTAATATAATTTGTTAATTCAATTTTTGTGCCTTTGTATTTAACTAAATATTCTCTGAAAGTAAAATATATAAATATTGTTTTTTCTGCGTTATTTTGAGAATAATTTATATTATCCCATCTGGAAAGTCCGGCTATTATAGTATTTCTATCGTCATATCCGTATTGTTTTTTTAAACTTGTACGTTCTTGTTCATTTGAGTAAACAATTTTTTTAAAAGTTTCGTCGCCAATTTCTTTACTGCGTTCAACATATGAAGTTTTCATAAAATTTATGCCATGTTGAGTGTATACAGTTATAATATCGCTTTTTTGCATATATTTTTTAAGATTGCAATTATATCTGTTTATGACTTGAAATGAATCAAGCCAATATTTTGTTTTAAACAATTTATTAATCAATTTTTGGTTTACAACGCTTTGAAATGTCGGAATAATATTGTTTGGATATTTTTTCTTTATTTCTTCATATTGTTTGTTGCACTTGTTGACAATATAGAAACTTATATCTTTAAATTCAGGTTTTGTTTGTAAATATTCAAAAAGTGCATAATTATCACATAATTCTGCATTATCTTCAAATGTATTATCTACCAGTAAAATATATTCTCGTTTGAAAAACTTTTGCCTGCATGCAATTTTTGTCATCAAATTTTTTATCATTTTCGTTTCCCTTTGCTATCCTTTAACAATCATATCCATAAGAGTTTTTTCTATAGTATACCGCGGTTCCCAGCCCAATTCTTTTTTGATTTTGGTGTTATCGCCCACTACGGACATAATTTCATTAGGTCTTATTCTTTCTTCATCAACAATAATATTTGGAGTTATGTTTAATTGTTTAGAAACAGTATTGATTATGTCTCTTAATTTTACTCCTTTACCGGAGCAAACATTGTAAACTTCGCGGGTTTTACTGTGTTTTATGATTTTGTAATAGGCATCAACAACATCTCTGACATCAAGAAAATCTCTTACAACATCAATATTGCCGACTTTTAATTCATTTTGTTCGCCTTTTGAAATTTTAACCAATTGCTGTATAAAAGAAGGTATTACAAACTTAGGATTTTGTCTTGGCCCGATATGGTTGAAAGAGCGTGTCATAACGATATCCAGCTTGAAATAATCCACATAAAGTTTAGATAAATATTCCTGACTTAATCGTGCAACGGAATAAGGATTTTTAGGGTGAAGTACAAAACCTTCCTCCATCGGTATATCGTAAATGCCGTATTCTTCGGAAGAGCCTACCGATAAAATTCTGCATTTTATACCCAATTCTCTCACGCCGTCTGCAATATTCAAGAATACGGAAGTATTATTTAAAAAGCATTTTGCAGGATCCTGCCAACTTTGTGCAACGGAACTTACTGCGGCAAGATGTACAATATAATCAGGTCTTATTTCATCTAAAATCCGATATGTTGAAAATCTGTCGCTTAAATCTACCTGCCGATAATTAATATCAGACAGACAATTTTCTGTTATATCAATACCATAAATTTCAGCGTTGCTTTCATTTTTTTGCAGGTATTCAATAAAATATCTGCCTACAAATCCGTTTGCTCCTGTTATCAAGTATTTCATTTTTATTTCCTTATTTTATCGTTTGTAAGAAAATCGTTATAAACAATTTTTATACCATCTTCAAGTTTGGTTTCAGCTTTCCAGCCAAGTGAATTGATTCTTGAAACATCCATCAATTTTCTCATTGTGCCGTCAGGTTTTGTTGTATCAAAAACTATTTCACCTTCATATCCGACAACTTTTTTAATCATGTTGGCAAGTTCAAGTATCGTTACTTCTTTACCGGTTCCAATATTGATAAGTTCGCCTATTTCGTGAGCATCTTTATTTTCCATCAAGTATACAACGCCTTTTGCAAGATCATCCGCAAACATAAATTCTCTTGATGGTGTGCCTGTTCCCCAAACAGAAACCTGAGGAAGGTTTTGTTCTTTGGCCTCGTGGAAACGTCTTACAAGCATAGGCAAAACGTGTGCATTTTCTTTATCATAATTATCGTTTAATCCGTACAAATTGCACGGCATAACGGATATGTAATTTGTGCCGTATTCTCTGTTATATGCACTGCAAAGTTTTAGGCCTGAAATCTTAGCTAAAGCATACATTTCATTGGTTTTTTCCAGAGTGGATGATAAAAGATGTTCTTCTTTCATAGGTTGAGGTGCATTTTTAGGGTAAATACAGCTTGAACCCAAGAAACACAGTTTTTTTACATTGTTTCTAAAAGAATTTTCAATGACATTTAACTGAATTTTCATATTTTCATTAAAAAATTCAACCGGGAATGTATCGTTCCCCTTAATGCCGCCGACTTTTGCAGCAGATAAAATAACCCAGTCAGGTTTTTCCGTTTCAAAAAATTCAGTTACGGCTTTTGTATCAAGCAAATCAAGTTCCTGATGTGTCTTGCATAAAAGATTTGTGTAGCCCTTACGCTCAAATTCTCTCTTGATAGCACTTCCGACAAGCCCTCTGTGTCCTGCTACATATATTTTTATATTTTTATCCATCAGCATACCTTTTCTTTCTTATTTTTAACTTTAAAACTTGTTTTTGTCCCTAAAATGCGTATAACCTTTCGCTTTTCTCCCGTCATATAGTCATTGGAAATAGAAAACATATTTTTAAGGAAATTCTTTTTGTTGTAGTTGAGCCAAATTTTGAATTTCTGAGGTTCCGGCTTTTTGTTTATCCATTCCAAAACGGACAATTTATTTTCTTCCCAGTTTTTATAGCCGTTTTCAATGTATTTCGCCGAATCTTCCTGGATTTTTCGGATATTTTTAATTTCAATCTGCTCTGGATTATTTATATCATAAAGATAACCTGTTTTGTTATTTTCTATGTATTCGTTCATAGTTGGATTGTTCGGTGCAATAACACATCTGCCAAGAGCCATTGCTTCCAGGAAACTCATTCCGATACCTTCAAATAGTCTTGGTGCAATATAAACAGCTGATTTTTGAATATGATTTAATAAATCATTTTTTGTAGCGAACCAGGTTGTAATTTTTGTTTTATTTTTCAGGCTTTCCGGCGGTTCTGACAAAGAATGTCCCGGATCCGGTGCATTATGAAGATAAAAATGGTTTATGTTTTCCGTATCAAGAAGTTTTTCAACAACGAACGGATTTATGATATTTGTTCTTTGCCAGAGAAAAACGGATTTTTCATCACCAAAATTTTCAATTTTGACAGGTTTTGGAAAATATTGGATATAATTTGATGAAAATCCTCTTTTTAAGCATTCTTCGTGAAGTGTTTTTGAAAAATTTATTATGTTGCAATCGGCATATTCCAGCCACAATTCTCCGTCTAAATTCCCCTTGTCATCGTACATAGGGAAAAATGCCATCCTGTTAAAAGAGATGTATTTTCTTAATTCCTTTACGGAAGGCATTATTTGGAGAATTACAACAACGTCATACTTTTTCCCTTTGAGTTTTTTAAATACATCAAAAGAGTCTTTGCAGGGGTCAAAATCAAATTTTTCTACTTCGTATCTTTGAGCCAGAATATCCTGCAAAAACTCAGTTGACTTCGTTTTGTTATGATAAGCATGACCTATGTATAATAATTTTTCCAAAATTATACCTCTTGCGGAACTAAAACCTCATATCCGTTTGCTTTCATAGTTTTTTCTTTTTGAGCGCGTTTGAGGTCTTCTGCAACCATTTCTTCAACAAGAGCTTTCAGGTCGTAGTGTGGCATCCAACCGAGTTCACGTCTTGCTTTTGAACTGTCGCCGAGCAACAAATCAACTTCTGCCGGTCTGAAATATCTTGGATCAACTTCTATTAATGTTTTGCCGGTTCTCTTATCAATACCTTTTTCGTTAACGCCTTGTCCGATAAATTCTATATCATAGCCAAGAGCTTCAAATGTCATACGGCAAAAATCTCTGATAGAAGTTGTTACACCGGTTGCAAGAACGTAATCGTTCGGCTTATCCTGCTGTAAAATTCTCCACATACCTTCAACATAATCTTTTGCATGTCCCCAGTCACGTTTTGAATCAAGGTTACCCAGATATAATTTATCCTGCAAGCCTTCTTTGATATTTGTTGCAGCCATTGTAATTTTTCTTGTAACAAAAGTTTCGCCTCTGCGCGGAGATTCGTGGTTGAACAAAATACCGTTAGATGCGAATATACCGAAACTTTCTCTGTAGTTTACGCAAATCCAGTAAGCATATAATTTTGCAACTGCGTATGGTGAACGCGGATAGAAAGGTGTTTTTTCGTTTTGGATAGGCTCCTGAATTAAACCATATAATTCAGATGTTGATGCCTGATAAAATTTTGTCTTGTGTTCAAGTTTGTTTAATCTGATGGCTTCCAACAATCTCAATGTACCCAGTGCATCGGTATCAGCGGTATATTCAGGGCAATCCCAGCTTACTTTAACGTGCGATTGTGCCGCTAAATTGTATATTTCATCAGGTTCAATATCGTGTACAAGTTTAATTAAGTTTGATGAGTCTGTTAAATCTCCGTAATGCAGGATAAAATTAGGGTTTTTGTGTAAATCCTGATACAAGTGATCAATTCTTGAAGTATTAAATGAAGAAGATCTTCTTTTAATACCATGAACTTCATAACCTTTGCTAAGTAATAATTCTGCAAGATAACTTCCGTCTTGACCGGTAATACCTGTGATTAATGCTTTTTTCATGCTTTTTTACTCCTTTTTATTTTTATATGTATTCCTAAAATTGTTATTACTTTGTATGTCTTTGTCATTTCGTTTTTTATTGAAAAAATTCGTTCCAATATTGAAAAATGTTTGTACATTTCTTTATCTATTTCTTTTTCGGTGAAATATTTTTTTACGATTTTACAAAATTCTTCAAAAACTTTGGGTTGTGTTTCCTTTGAGAATGATACACCGCACACGTTGAAATTTGCAACAATAAGGTTAAGTTTTTTAAAACAGATACCATTGCTTGCAAAATTTATACATTTTTCCCAATCCGCTATTATTTTGTAATTTTCATCATAATAACCGAATTTTTCAAATAAAGACTTTTTCATGAAAGCGGATTGTGTGTTTACAAAATTGTACAGAAAGTAATTTTTGTCTTTTATTTCGGGGTATTGCAGCGTATAACTGTTATAAAGGTCATTGTTATCTGACATATAGGTATCGCCGTATAAAAAATCTTCGTCATGATTTTGATTTCTGCCGAAAATGTTATCTAAAACATTGTTGTCATAAAAATAGTCACCGGCATTCATCAGGTTTATGTATTCGCCGCTTGCAAGTTTAATGCCTTTGTTATAGGCATTGTAGATACCATCGTCGGGTTCGGAGATAAAAGTATCTATTCTGTACTTGTATTTATCCCATATTTTTTGAATTGTTTCATTTGAACCGCCGTCAACAACTATCCATTCAAAATCCTGCCAAGTCTGATTAATTATACTCTCACAGGTTTTTTCCAAATTTGGCTCATTGTAACAAATGGTTATAACAGATAATTTTTTCATTACTAAAAAATACTTCCTTTGAATATCCGATTTTTACGGCTTACCCTCTCTGCTGATTTTAGCACAAACATAAATTTTATCAGATATTTTGACCGATAAATATTACAAAAGTTAAAGCCCGAAAAATCCTGACATGCTTAAGAATTTTGCAGCCATTCGTTCATTTTTACAAAGCCGTATAAATCTTCGCTTCCCATTGATCGGTTTACTTTTTCAACGTGGTCGTCATAGTTACCTTCAATGGTTACAAAAGTACCGTTAGAGTGTACTTCTACGATAATGCCGACATGTCCGTGAGAAGGATTATCATGATTTCTGATAATCATTAAATCACCTACCTGCGGCCTGTAGCCTGAATTTACGTGTGCGAAATGTCCTGCTCTGTTGGCTCTTTCGGCTATTGCCTGTGATGATTCCGAAAAACCAAATGTGCATTTATTAGTAACACCCTGCCCTCTGCCGTATAACCAGGAAACGAAAGCTCCGCACCATTGATTAGGTGCTCTGTTTCCGTTTCTGTACTCAACTATTCTTGGGGAATAATTTTCGGTTATTTCTCTGACTCCGTTATTATATTCTTGCCATGCAAGTCTTACCGCCTGATTAACAGCTGGTGCGGTTCCTACGGTTGTGTATTGCTGTTGAGAATTTCTTGCCCTTGAAGAAGTATTATAGGCGGTGGCGGAATAGCTTGAATAATGCGGACTATAATAAGTATTTCCGCTTGCTCTCGCATTCATTGGTAAATATCTATCGTACTTTGAGGAGAAACTGTCATAGTACGATGGGCGAGAATAGGAATAATAATTAGGGGTGTAGCCGTAGTTGTAATTTCTATAGGAATAACGGTCATAATCACCAATGTAACGGTAATTGGAATAACTTTGCCTGAAGCTAAAAGAAGGAACAAAGAGAAAATTTTCGTACGAAAAGTTGTTGTAACTGTTTACATCATAAAAATTATATCTTTTATTGCTGTAATAATTGCACGAAAAGTCGCTACCCATAGTCCTGCGTCCCGCCGCAAGCCTATAAGGTTCATAATCCCATCCAGAATTATAAATCCCGTTAATAGCCAAAATAATTTTCCCCTGTGTTTCTCCTATATTAATAAAGTTATTTTTATGTAAGGAATTGCCTTTTTATGAAAAATTGTAACATTTTTGTTAGAGAAAATTTCTAAGTGGTATATTGTTTCAAAAGGAAAAAATAAAATGAAAAAAATATTTTTAATTTTACTGCTATTATTTAGTTTTATACAAATATCGATTGCATCACAAATTTCTTATGATAAGAGCGATTTTGCTCCAATTTCAAGTGTAATTTATGATGCGGCTTATGATATAAGATATTATTCTTCAAACAATTTCACCGGTAACAGAATAGATGGTTACAAAGCTCCGGTTGCATATATGACAAAGAAATCTTTAAAGGCTCTTGCCGTTGCGGCAGAGGATTTGAGAAATCAAGGGTACAGGTTATTAATTTGGGATTCTTACAGGCCTCAAAAGGCTGTGGATAATTTCGTAAGATGGATTAATGACCCGAATGATCCCGGTGATAAAGAGTTTTTTCCTGATTTAAACAAATCGGATTTGATAAAAGGTAATTATATTGCGCCAAAATCAGGGCATACAAGGGGTTCGACTGTTGATTTAACTCTGATTAAAAAAGACGGATCTTTTGTTGATATGGGCGGAACATTTGATTTGTTCAGTGAAATTTCGCACCCGAATTATAAAAATTTGACGAAAGAAAAAAAACTAAACAGAAAAATTTTACATGATGCAATGATAAAAGCAGGTTTTAAAGGGATAAATTCTGAGTGGTGGCATTATACTCTAAAAAAAGAGCCATATCCTGACACATACTTTGATTTTGATGTTGAATAAATAGTGCAAAGAGGTTTTTGAATGAAAAAAATATTTATTGTTCTGACAACTTTTATTTTTTGTCTGAATGTTTGTACTTTTGCTGCAGAAGATAATTATACTGTAGTTAAAAACAAACTTTTTTCTGTTGCTTTGCCTGTGGAATTAAAAGGAACCTATAAAATACGAAAAGAAAAAGACAAAATTTCTGTATTCCATAAAGACTCTGAAAAAGCTGGTTTTGGCGGTTTTGCCTTTGGAATTAAGGCATACAAAAAACCGTCTGATCATGCAAATCTTCCCGGCGGAAGGAAAATTGGAGAGCTGACTGATAAAAAAGGCAATTTGTATGATGTTGTTCTCAAATATCCGACAGATGTTCAGTACGATTATACAAAAAATACAGATGTGCCCAAATCCTATGCCCTGCTTTACGATTTTGGTGAAAAAGCTGATATTCAAGGGGTTAACGGATCAATATATTATAAAAATCAAGGCATGAAAGGAGAGGAGTTATACAAAAATATATTGCAAAAACATGTAACTGCCCTGAAAGAAAAATGGGATTCCGTAAAACTTGAGCAGGAAAATATGAGTTATATGTACAATTTGACGGATAAAATAGGGTATATTTATCGTGATATCAATGCCAACGGAATAGATGAACTCCTTATTGGCGAAATTGCAAAAGGTGTGTGGAAGGGTGTCATATATGATATTTATACAATGGTTGACAGAAAACCGCACCATGTTATAAGCGGCGGCAGCCGTGACAGATATTATGTATGTGATGATGTGTTTGTATGTAATGAATATTCTTCAGGTGCTATGGAAAGCGGTGTAAGGGTTTATATTTTGGAAGAAAATTCAACAGAATTATTCCACCAGGTCAGTTTTAAATATGATGAATACGAGAATAAAGAAAACCCTTGGTTTATAAGATATGGTTGTGCAGAAGATGATTGGGAAAATGTTTCGGAAGAAAAATTTAAAGAAAGAAAAAAGGTTTTTGAAAGATATGAAAGGTTTGATTATACACCGCTAAACACTGTTTTAAATAATGTTTTCTACGACAGATATAACTATGATAAAGATTATTTTGACCATTCTGTTGTTTTAGATGAATTTCCAAAAGATTATTACTATACAACAGTGAAAATCAACAAATCCAAAGAGCGTATTTTGATAATTACGGATAAAGTTAATAACGATAAAACCGCTAATCATGGTTTGTTTTATTATTTTGCCAAAAATGGTTTTGTGTATTCTTTAGGATATTTGGAAAGTGAAAAACCGTTTTCTGTTTCGAAAAATTACCTTTATTTAACCGAAAAAGGTAATAATATGAAATTTCACATGTCCGATAAAAAATTATCGGTTATTAAATCAAAAGTGTCAAAAATCGCTGAAAACACGGAAAATATTGAATTTGTTACAATAAAAAGTGCGGATAAATTTAAGGGTGATTTTGGTGAAACCGCAGGTGATGATGTTGTAAGAGCAACTGTTGACGGTTTTTATTTTGAATACCACAAACCGCAATATAAAAAGAGTTACATAAAAAATCTAATGCGTGAATGTATAAATGACGGGGTTAAAACACAAGTTCAGATGTACTGCCAAATGGTTAAAAAATTACATCCTTGATTATAAATTTAGCACCATTAATTGTTCATTCGCGAATGTACCGTCAGTGTAGCGCATAGCGTTGGGTATTGTTCCGACGGTTTTAAATCCGAAACTTACGTACATTTTTATTGCGCGTTCGTTGTTTGATATGACACGTAATTCAATTTGAAGAACATTTTTATTTTTGCACCAATTAATACATTGTTGCATAAGTTTTCCGCCGATTCCTAATCCCCAAAAATCTTTCAGTACAACAAAAGTAGCCTCTGCTCTGTGGCGGTAACGTTCATTTTTACCCGCTAATCCGACTGAACATTGACCGATTATTTTTCCGTCATATTCCGCTACGAACCAGTCAGTATCATTATCACTAAGTATATTTTTGATAAATATTTTTTCCTGTTCTTCTGTTACGGAAAATTCACCTGGATTTCTTGCCAAAAACGGAGTTTCACTGTCAGCTGCGGAAATAAGATTTATAATCGCTTCCGCATCATCAATGCTTGGTTTTCTTATAACAATATTTTTACCGTTTTTTAATTTGTATTTCATTTTGTTACCCTGTAAAATGAATATAGCATAAAAAAAGAGGTCTAATGACCTCTCTTTTATCTGGGCCGCAGTGGACTGTCTTGCTCGGTGGCATTAAACGGCAATTCCGCGTTTTGACTTCGTGGTTTTCTCACTTGTCAAAAGCGCTCCAGCCTCTGCCACCTCGTGCTCGAACCACAAAAAAGTGCTTCTCGTCCTACTGCAACATTAAAAAAGGATAGGAAAAAATCCTATCCTTTTTTATCTGGGCCGCAGTGGACTCGAACCACCGACCTCACCCTTATCAGGGGTGCGCTCTAACCACCTGAGCTAGCAGCCCATAATCAAATGCTAACTTTACGCTAACACAAACATATTCAATTTTCACTTTGAGCATTTGAGACCCTTATCAGG
>JAGCBH010000036.1 GCA_017652265.1 bacterium | reverse complement strand
GTACTAAAAATTCGGAAAAAGGATTAACCTCTATCTCAGATATTGCAGCGGGAAGATATGGTACCGTTTGCAAAGGTTCTATCCCATTGAGTAATTTTTTTAGACAAATGGATAGCAGAAAAATTCAGATTCTAAAACAAATTGGAATATCTACAAATACTCAAGGAATCGGCTCCTGTTTCTTGAAATCCACTGCCGCTAAACCTCTTTCAACTTCTTTTGTACAATCTTGTTCTGTCATGTATCTTTATAATAAATCTGATAATATCCATTTTATGTATCATATTTTTCAAGATATTCAAAAAACAACTTTAGATTTTTTGATTAAACATTTTATGAAAAACGGATATACTGATGCTGCAATAGTACCTGGACACAAATGGTTTAAAGACACACACGAACTATATTTGAGTAAAGTTTTTGAGGCTATTCAAACGAATAACCCTAAAGCAAAAATTAATGTTTATCATTTTTCATCTCATTCCCCTGAAATTGTAGGGTATAAAGGTATGGTGTACGAAATTACAAACGATAACACATCAAAAGCTCTGAAAGAAGGGGGCAATTTGCGCTATATACTACCTACACCTCAAGCTACGTTTAAAATTCAGAATGTAGGACAGTTCCCGGATTTATACGATTTGTCTTTCTGTAATGATTTAAAATCTATAAACGCAAAAAAAGAAAAAATTAAAAAAGAAAAATATGATATAGAAATAAAGCAAGTTTTAATAAGTATTTTGGATGAAAGAAGGAAGGATATTCAGCGTATAGAAAATTGTTCAAGTATGGAGGAATTGGATAGATTGGGAAAAGAGTTATACGATAGAGATATACAATCGTATTTTAATTGGGGTTATAAAGGTTACCAAAATTTAATTGCGGCTAAACGTAACTCTTTATAAAAATTATTCTGTATTTTAATGGCGGGACCGACGAGGCTTGTCTTGACCTGTTCGCATTAAACGTGTCTGCGGTTTTTCTTTTCAGAAACTTCGTTTCTTCCAAAGAAAAGACCTCCGCACTCTGCTCACAGGTCGCTCAAACTCGGAAGGGCTTCCGCCCTTGGCGAGTTCTCGCCTCTTTATTCCACAACTTTTGACAAAAAAATAAGTCCAACTAGTGGACTTATTTTTTCGTAAATGGCGGGACCGACGAGGCTCGTCTTGGATTTCCTCCACGCTCGAATAGCCTAATTTATGAGCCTTGTGGCTCAGCCAATTCGGTATTCTCGCTATCCGGACTAACTCACCTAAATTGTTATTGTTCGTGTCGTCCGTACGGAAATCCGCCGAACTCGCATAAGCGATTCTCACCACTATCATTTCAGCCATTAAAAAAGAACCCATAAAGGGTTCTCTTTTAATGGCGGGACCGACGAGGCTCGAACTCGCGACCTCATGCGTGACAGGCATGCGCTCTAACCAAACTGAGCTACGATCCCAAAATTCAATTTTTATAAGGCTTGCTTTAGCCAAAGCCCTACAACTATTCTATCCGCTGAATTTTTTTTTGCAATACCTGAATACAAATTTGCCTTTGTTAACATTTCTTAATAATAGAAAAGAAAAAAGGCAATTTTTTTAAGAGTATATACTTTATATATACAGAGAGAGAAATTAGAGAGAGAAGAACATGGCTACTTTAATGCAACAAAGATTCGGTAACTTAACTCAGCAGCACAGAAAACTTGCTGACAAAAAAGCAACCAAGATGTTCAATTATTTGGAACATACCGACCGCAGAATGAGATTCAACAATGCACAAGATCCTATCTATTATGTATTTGACTGCATTGAAAACAGACCGATTAAGGTTCTTGCAAAAGAGTTTGTAAGAGACGCGGTTAAAGATACGGTAAGTTTCATATCAAACGCAATTTTATAAAAAATTTGTTATAGGAAGTCGGTAAATCAGACAAAAAGGAAATTAGGAAATTATAAAACCCGCCCATTTTAAAGGCGGGTTTTACAATTTGTAAATATTTATAAATGGAGGTGGCAAAAAATATTTTTAGAGGTTTTATTACTTGCATAGTGAAAAGGAGATGTATATGAAAATTAGTTCTGTTCAAAATTATGCTACCGACCGTAATAATTTGAGGCAAAGTAATAGCAATCAATCTTTCGGACAATTTTATTTGACAAAAAAATTTACTCAAGATTTAATGGCATCTAAAATTCCTGCTAGTGAATTTGCTTTTATAAAAAATTTAGATACAAAAAAATTATCAAAAGAAGTACTAAATCGTTTTATAGAAAACTGTATTTGTAACTTTTTTGATTTGTCTTTTAACACTGGAAGCAAGTTTTACCGTAGATGTTATACCATTGCAATGAAGGAGTTCCCTGAACAAGAATTTGGGAAATTATTTTATCATGATGCGCTTGAGGATATGGTAGAAAATGAAGAAGTAAAAAAACTGGTAAATAAATTTTCCGGCAGAATGAGAACTGAACTTAAAAGCGCTTTTAAAGAAAATGGCGCTGATTTTGATATTTATCTGGATGAGTTTTTAAAAAGCGAATCCGGGTGGAATAATTGTGGGAGTATTTGGACAAGATATTTAAAAGCTGATATTCCGAGAATCGGCTATATAAATAAGGGATATGCCGGTAATACAGATTTGTCAAATGATAAAATTCAGGCCGGTATGAAAAGTGATATTAAACTAATAGCAAATAAACCTAATGAACATAAAATAAAAATTTATGATAAAGAGACTTCAACAGAAAACTGGGATAAATTCCCGCCTATAGCTCAAGAAATATTAACAGTACGCGACAATGTCTTAAATGAAGCATTAGAGGAACTTCAAGAAGTGTTACCTAATATTGTAAAAGACATAAAGAATAATATCCGACAATATAACTCTCTTATGTAGATTTTTATTTGTCTGATACAAAAAATGCCCTTTTAATAAGGGCATTTTTTGTGTATTAAATCGTTAATCTATGCTCCAACTGTACTTGGTGCCGTTTTTCTGTTGTTCCACCAATCCAAAAGCATTGAGCAGAAGAAGATACTTGAATAAGTACCTATGATTACACCCAGAAGCATTGCAAGAACAAAATCTTTTGTTGTTACACCGCCGAAAACGTACAATGCCAAAAGAGTTAAGCCCGTTGTTGTTGAAGTATTGATACTTCTTGCAATTGTTTGGTTAACTGAAGCATCAACGATTTCGCTGAATGACATTTTCTTTGAATAATATCTTATATTTTCTCTGATTCTGTCAAATGTAACGATAGTATCGTTGATTGAAAAACCGATAACAGTTAAAATTGCTGTTATAAAAAGTCCGTCAACCTGAACGTTTAATGCCAGTCCCAAAATTGAAAATATCCCAAGTACGAAGAGTGTATCGTGCAAAAGCCCTAAAAATGCCGCCAATGCGTAATCAAATCTAAATCTTATTGTCAGATATGCAATTATACCTAAAAATGCCAGTGTTACCGCTATCATTGAGTTTTTTAATAATTCCGTTCCCAAAGTCGGCCCTACTGATGATACGGAAACTAACTGAGCATCAGGGAAATTAGATTGTATAACCCCCTTAATTGTGTTCAAATCATCAGAGTCTTTATCAATAAATTTGGTTCTTATAGAAATAATTGTTTCCATGCTTTCATCGTTGCTTGATGCTCCAAGAATCTGAACGTACGGATTTTCAATATTTGCTTTTTCCAATCCGGATCTTAGAATTGTTAACTGGTTTTTATCAGTTACGCTGATTTTTTCAGGTATTGCAAACTGCGATATTGTACCGCCTGTAAAATCTATGCCGACTTTTAGCGGTGTATGTGTCGGGTATGTTATCGTTGAATATATCATTGCGATAATACCCGGCAGTAAAAGGCATGTGGAAAGTATCATCCACAACCATCTGTATTTAACTACATTCAATTTTATTTTCATTTTCTTTTCCTTTTTATTTTTCTTCAAACGCTTTTTATATAACTACTCAAGAATACCGAAACGTGCTTTTTCACGTTTAGTTTCCGTTGCCGTGTAGGCAGTATTTATTTCTTCTTTCTTCAGACCAAACATCTGAGGGTATTTGAGTTCACCCGTTCCAAATATCAGGTGCATAAAGTTCTTGGTAATAGTTATTGCTGAGAACATTGAAACAGAAACACCTATTGCAAGTGTTAAAGCAAAACCTTTAACGATACTTGTTCCAAGACAATAAAGAATTATACAAGTTATAATTGTTGTCATGTTTGAGTCAAAAATACTTGTGAACGCTCTGTCAAATCCTGAATTTATTGCGGTATAAAGATTTCTGCCCGCTCTCAATTCTTCTTTTGTACGTTCAAATATAAGAATGTTTGCATCAACCGCCATACCAACTGACAAGATGAAACCCGCGATACCTGCAAGTGTAAGGGTTACCGGAACGGTTACAAATATTGCAAACAGCATCAAACTGTACAATAACAGAGCTATATCGGCGATTATACCCGGAACTCTGTAGTACCAAATCATAAATATCATTACAAATCCGATACCAAGCAAACCTGCGAATTTGGATTTTTCTAAGCTGTCTGCGCCCAGTGTAGGACCTACGATGTTTTCCTCAACGATTTCGGCAGGAACAGGTAGAGCACCTGCGTTCAAAAGGTCAACCATTCTTTGTGCTTCGGCATGTTCAAATCCGCCTGATGATTCTCCGCCCGAAATCTGAGCGTTACCGTTCAGAATAGGCTGTCTGATAACAGGTGCAGACTGAAGTTCGCCTCCAAAATATATTGCCAGCTGTTGTCCTACCAAGTCGGTTGTCAATTTGGCAAATTTTTTAACACCTTCATCTCTGAATTTTAAATCAACAACCCATTCGCCTGAACTGCTTGTTGAAAGCATTGCTTTTTCAACATCTTTACCTGTTAAGCCTGTTGATTCCCATTTCATTTCGCCGTTTTTATCAACTCCTGCTTCTTTTTTAAATTCAAGTTCAGCAGTGTCGCCTATGAATTTCTTTGCTTCGGTCAGGTCTGAAACGTTAGGAATTTCAACTATTAAACGCTTTTCACCTGATTGCTGTACAACGGTTTCCGCAACACCAAGCTTATTGATACGGTTTTCAATGGCAAATTTCAAACGCCCCATAACTTCAGGAGTGATTTTTGCCAAAGTTTCCGTGGTTTGTGCCTCAAGGGTAAGTCTTGAACCTCCCATTAAATCAAGTCCGAGTGTCGGAGGCTTTCTGATAATGGTAACAAGTGATATTATCGCCAGAAATACGATCACCCAGAACATAATTACTTTGTTTTTCACTTTTTTATTCCTCTTTTACTGATTGTATTTTTTTATTGTTAAAAATATATAACCCTGTACGGCTATTAATCGTCAAGACAGCATGCATTCATAACCGTATAGAGTTCATACTTTTCAAGTTCTGTAAGTTCTACAAGCGGACGTCTTACATATTCTTCAATAAGCCCTCTGTTTGCCAGAACCGATTTAACCGGAGCAGGGTTTGGAGCCATGAAAAGTTTTCTGAAAACAGGAAACAATTTTTTGTGCATGTTGAGAGCAGCTTTAAATTCACCTGTTTTGAAGTTTCTTATTATTGATTTTATTTCTTTTCCGTAAAGGTGTGATGCAACAGAAATCACGCCGTTTGCGCCTAATGCAAGCATAGGAAGCGTCAGGCTGTCATCACCGGAATACAAACTGAAGTCTTCCGGACATAAGCAGCGCATTTCTGAAATCATATCCATATCGTTGTAACTTTGTTTGATTGCAACGATATTTGAATATTCTTTTGCAAGTTTTGCAACCGTTTCAGGCATCATATTAACACCTGTTCTTGACGGAATGTTATAAAGAATTATCGGTAAATCCGTGCTTTTGGCAAGTGCTGAAAAATGTTCATATATACCTTGCTGATTTGGCTTGTTGTAGTAAGGAGCAACCGATAATAGTGCATCAATATCTTCTTTTTTGGAAAGCTTTGCCGTTCTGCAAGCTGTTTCTGTGCAGTTTGAACTTGCATTCATTATGACTTTACACTTATTTGCCGTTGCTCGTTTTACAGTACTAAGTAATTCAAGTTCTTCTTCGTGTGTCAAAGTCGGACCTTCACCCGTTGTTCCCGCAACCAAAATGGAGTCACTTCCGGAATTCATTAAATACTTAACAAGACTTTCGGCTTTACCATAGTCAACATCTCTTTTTTCGTTGAATGGAGTAACCATTGCCGTAATAACTTCACCCGCATCATATCTGTATCCCATACTAATACCTCTTAAATCCCTCTATACAATACTCTATGATTATATGACAAAATATTTTAAAAACTTATAATTCGTGTACATTTGTAACGATTTTTATAAAAACTGAAATTGGCAATTTAAATCTGTTTTTATATTTATGAGGAGAGAGTACTATGATATCCGCAATAGACAACTACAAAAACCAGTATTATGAACGGGTAAATGCGGTGCAATTAAGACCGGACAGAGGCTATCCGCCTGAATTCCAGCAGGATTTACTTAACAAAACATCCGCTGAGTTCCAAATGTATGGCACGACAAATCCTGCTGACCGCAAATTTGGCTCATTATTAAGTTATGGCCGAAATAATGCAACCCAGCAGGGCGAATTCAACCTCTTGCACCCTGATATTTCAGGAGGCAAGAAAGCGCAAGCATTTGATTTTGTGGCTTAGGCGTTTAACTCTAAGTTCAGAGCAACGTTATCCTCTGGTCCGTAATCAGCCTTCGCAACAGGACAACCCAAATTATGTACAGGTGCAAATGTATTTTTCATGAAATTTGCACTGTCAATTGAAGATGCCTTTTTCGGGGCTAGTTCCGGAATTTTGACTAAAGGATCACGTTTTTGGGTTTCAACTACAGGTTCAGTGACTTTTCCACCGCCGGCATCAATCCGTTTGCCGGTTTCCAAATCACCGTCAACTTGAGTCAAATAACCAAGACTATTTAGTTTTACTGAATCTAAAGACATAGTTATCCCAAAATAATCCTATTCATGTATATAAAGTTTTTTTTGGGACAAAAATTGCCTAATTTCGGGTAAATATTAAGAAATATTAAGACGAATTTTTAAAAGTCCTTAGTTCATGCGCTATTCAACGAACATGTGTCTGAAAATTTTACGGTTTTCAAATTCCAAATCAACTGTCGGTTTGTAGTTTAATTCTCTGTAATCTTTTATTATGTTTTGTATTACAGGGGAATCGCTCTCAATTCCGCAAAGTCCGATGATGGTGTTCTCATTTTTGAAAAGTTTTTTTAAAAAATCCATATTTTCCTCCGTTTTTTATGTATAATATTTAATGAGCGATTTTTTAAAGTCAAAATGGAGGGAAATATTATGGCAGAAAAGATTTCTAAAGATATGAACATTATGGATATTGTTCAGGCATGTCCTGAAAGTGTTGAAGTTTTCAGAAAATACGGTTTAGGCTGTATTGGTTGTGCGGCAGCTCATTTTGAAAACCTTGAAGCAGGCGCAAAAGTTCACGGTTTTGATGCTGACGCTATGGTTGATGAAATCAACGCTATGATTAAGTAGTATCAATAGAATTAAGTTTAAAAAGGTGCGTTTCACGACGCACCTTTTTTATTTAACTCTTGAAAATACTTCTACATTAATATCGTCAAATGTATTTGTGTTGAAGTAAGCGCAGCTTGCTACCATCGCCGCGTTATCAGTACAATACTTCATAGGCGGTGCAAAAACCTCATAACCCTCATCAGTAAAAGAAAATACTTTTTTTCTGATTTCACTGTTTGCCGCAACACCGCCGGCTAAAACTACCTGTTTATAACCGCTTACTTCAAGTGCTGATTTTAATTTTTTGTATAGAGTTTTAGATACACATTCCTGAAAACTTGCACATAAATCTGCAGTAGGCAATTCTTTGCCGTCAAATGATTTAACAAGTTTGAGCATAGCGGTTTTTAGTCCGCTGAAAGAAAAATTATACCCGTCAACTTTTGCTTGCGGTAAAATAAACGCTTTAGGGTTGCCATCCTGTGCCATTTTATCAAGTTTAGGACCTCCCGGATAAGGTAAACCTATTAAGCGGGCAACTTTATCGTATGCTTCTCCTACCGCATCATCAATTGTTTCCCCTAAAATTGTTTGTTCGGAATATGATTTAACATCTATTATTTGTGTGTGTCCCCCGCTAACCAAAAGTGCCAGAAAAGGAGGCTTTAGTTCTGTATCAAGGTAGTTTGCACAAAGGTGTGCGTTTAAGTGATTAACTCCGATGAACGGTTTATCGTGGACAAGTGCAAGCGTCTTGGCTGCATTTAATCCTACAAGTAAACATCCTACAAGTCCGGGTCCTACCGTTGCGGCGTAAGCCGTTATATCTTTTGCGCTGATGTTTGCCTGTTTATAGGCTTCGTCTATTACGACATTAATGGCTTCCAGGTGTTCTCTTGCAGCTATTTCAGGGAAAACTCCGCCGTATTTTTCGTGTGTTTTTATTTGTGATGCTACAACATTTGCAACAACTTCACGCCCGCCTTTTACTATTGAACACGCAGTTTCATCACAACTTGACTCTATTGCCATAATCAGAGAATTTTCGTTTAATTCAACGGTGGTATTTGAAAATGATGTATATTTTTTGTTGTTCATGCTAACATTCTATCACAAAGAGTTAAAAATGCAGTTTATAGATAAAAGTAAAATCAGAATAGTATCAGGTCGCGGCGGAAACGGCGCGGTTGCCTGGCGCAGAGAAAAATATGTTGATAAAGGCGGTCCGGCAGGCGGTGACGGAGGCCGAGGCGGTGATGTTTACCTTATTGCAGATGAGGGGATGTCAACCCTTATGGATTTCAAATACAAATCCGTATATAAAGCATCTAACGGTGAAAACGGAGGTATTAAAAACTGCCACGGCGCTTGTGCGAAAGATTTATACATAAAAGTTCCGACAGGAACTATTGTAAGAGATGTCAAAACCGGTAACGTAATTGCAGATTTAACGAAACACGAACAAACGGCACTGGTAGCAAAAGGTGGCCGCGGAGGTAGAGGAAATGCACGTTTTGCAACCGCTCAAAAGCGTTCACCTCAGTTTTGCGAACCCGGAGAACCCGGAATTGAAAGAGAATTATTTTTGGAATTGAAACTTATAGCAGATGTCGGGCTTTTGGGAATGCCGAATGCAGGTAAATCAACCTTAATCAGCAGAATATCTTCTGCACGTCCAAAAATTGCCGATTATCCTTTTACAACACTTGTTCCAAATCTTGGAGTTGTCCAAAAACGTGACGGAGACGGATATGTTGTAGCTGATATTCCGGGCTTAATAGAGGGTGCAAGCGAAGGTGTCGGACTTGGGCACGAATTTTTACGCCACGTTGAAAGATGTAGATTTCTTGTACATCTTGTTGATGTAACATCTGAAAATCCGCTTAAGAATTATCAAATCATAAATGATGAACTTAAAAAACATTCAGAGAATCTTGCAGGTCGTTTTCAATTGGTTGTTTTGAATAAAATTGATGCAATTGATGATGAAACGCTGGAAAAAATCAGAAAAGATTTTGCTAAATATGTGGATAAAGTTTATCCTATTTCTGCAGTTACAGGTGAGAATTTAGAGAAGTTATTGGATGTTATGAGTGAAAAAGTTGATGAAATTCCGCATCCGCCTTCAGAAATTACAGTTGAGGAAGATTTAGGAGCTTTTGATAACGATGACAGTTCGTTTGAAGTTATTAAGGCAGATAAAAATACCTACATCATTCAGGGCGGTAAGATTGAGCGTTTAGCTCAGGTAACAAGCGACAGAAACCCTGAACAAATTATTCGTCTTCAAAATATTATGAAAGGTATGGGAATTTTTGACGAACTTGTAAAAAAAGGGATAAAAGACGAAGATACGGTAATTCTTTCTCATTTGGAATTTGTTTACTACAAGGATGAAATTTTTGGGTAATTTACCAAATATGTTTTTGTTTGAGTAATTTTTCAATATCTTCGTAATTGTTTTCTTTGATAAACTTTATTATCTGCATATTTTCTTTTTCAAATGGATAAAAATCTTCTTTATAAAATTTTTCGTAATCAATATCGATGTCGTAATTTTTTATGGTTTCAATGAATTTCTCTCTTAAGTCAGGATTTGCTTTATGCATACGGCCGACAAGATTACATGTGAAGTGCGCATAATGAACTGACTTAAATTTTTCAAAATATCCGGACTCCCTTAGGATATTTTCGGATAGTTTAAAAGCTTTAAATACATCAAAGATTTTTTCATCTTTTCTTTGCGTGATGGCATCAGAGCGGTATTCGCAGTAGTAATAATAAGGAACCGGCAAGTAGTGAATGTTTTTTGCCCTTGTATAAACAAGGTCCCAGTATGGCACATCCTGATTATTTAAACACGGTTCAAATTTCAGATCTTTAATTAAATCCGTAAGATAAAATTTTACCCAGGTTGCAACAGGTACATATCTGTAGACAAAAGGTTCCGCAGTATCGATATTAAAAGCTCTGTCACCATATTTTTGCGCAATATTAGCGAAATGCTGGCGCCGCGTATTTTTTCCGTCAGGAGTTCCGCGTAAAAAATCAAATATAATGACATCAGCATTGTACTTTTGTGCGTATTCATATAATTTTTCAAGAGAATTTATTGCAATAAAATCGTCGGAATCCACAAACATTGTGTATTTCCCTGTAACGTGTTCCATCGCTGTATTTCTTGCAACGGAAAGCCCCTGATTCTCTTGATTTATAACTTTTATTTTAGGGTACTTTTGGGCATATTCTTCTAATATTTTGCCTGAATTATCAGTAGAACCGTCATTTACACATATGATTTCATAATCAAGTTTAAAGGTCTGCTGAACTAAAGAATCAAGGCACCTCTTCAGATATTTTTCTACATTATATACGGGTACTGTTACGGATATTTCTGTCATAGTTTCCCAAGAATATTTTTTATTATTGACTCTGTCAGCATATCATATGTTTGGGATTTTGTCTAATTACATACCTGTTTGCCGGCATTCAAATGATTTCTCTGATAAATCTTTAGAATCATATATGTTTCTTCCGTCAAATATTACAGGGGTTTTCATAAGCGTTTTCATTTTCTCAAAATCCGGATTTTTGAATTCATCCCACTCTGTTAAAAGCAGCAATGCATCTGCATTAATCAGAACATCATATTGATTTTCGACAAAAATAACATTTTGGTGAAATAGGTTTTTCGCGTTATTTTTCACTTTTGGATCATATGCTGCAACTTTTGCTCCTGAACTTATAAGGTCGTTGATTATTGTAACGGATGGAGCTTCTCTCAAATCATCCGTATTTGGTTTAAAAGTTAATCCCCATATGGCAATTGTCCTTGTTGATAAATCGTGACCAAATTTTTCATATATTTTGTTCAAAAAAATATGTTTCTGATTTTGGTTGACTTTATCAACAGCTTCAAGAATGTTCATTTTACAGGACAAGTTTTCACCTGTCTTTATTAATGACTTAATATCTTTAGGAAGGCAGCTTCCTCCATAACCAAGTCCGGATGACAAAAACTCATTACCGATTCGCGGATCTGTTCCGATACCTTCTTCAACATTTTTTATGTTAGCGCCTGTTTTTTCGCATAAATTTGCCAATTCATTCATGTAGGAAATTTTTGTTGCAAGAAAACAATTTGCGGCATATTTGGTCATTTCAGCTGAAACAGTATCCATATACACAAATTTAATATTTTGTTTTAGGAATGGTGAATAAATTTCATCCAGAATGCTTTTGACTTTATCATTGTCCGTACCGATAATAATTCTGTTTGGATACATAAAATCTTTAATTGCACTGCCTTGCCTTAAAAATTCGGGATTAGATGCGACATCAAAAGGATAATCGGAATACTTTCGGATAATTTCAGCGATTTTTTTTGCTGTACCTGGAGGGGTAGTTGATTTGTTTATAATCAATTTATATCCGTTCATTGATTCAGCAATTTTTTTTGTTGCATCAAAAACAAAGCTTAAATCCGTGCTGCCGTCTGGAGCTTGCGGAGTTCCTACTGTAATAAAGCACACCTCAGAATTTCTTACAGCATCGGTAAGATTTGTGGAAAAATTTAACAGATTTTTTTCGGAATTTAGTTTTATGATTTCGGATAAACCGGGCTCAAAAAAAGAAATTATGCCGTTTTTAAGAGCATTGATTTTTTCGGAATTTTTATCAACGCAAATGACATCATTACCCATATCAGCCAGGCAAGAAGCAACAGTAAGTCCTACATATCCGGCACCGATTACTGATATTTTCATACTTCCTCCTGAGAAATGTACCATTCTATAAATTTCTTAATTCCGGTTTCAAAATCCGTTTTTGGGGAATAGCCCAGTAATTTCTTTGCTTTTTCATTGTTACTGGATGTCTTATAGACACTTTCAGGTGTCGGTTTTGTATATTTAATCTTGGCATTTTTACCCAGAATTTTTTCAATGCTTTTTACTACAGTGCGTATATTTATTGGTTTCCCGGCGCCAAGATTAATTATTTCATACGGGGTTTTGTTATATTTTATTGCCGAACAAATTCCGGAAACTACATCATCTATGTATGTAAAATCTCGCAATGTATTTCCGTCACTATAAAGTGTAATTTCTTTGTTTTTTACAATTAAGTCAGTAAATTTTCTTATTGCCAAATCAGGTCTTTGACGAGGCCCGTAAACTGTGAAAAACCTCAGGCAAACAGCGTTAATTCCGTATAATTGCGAATATGTGTATATAAATTGTTCGCAGGATAATTTTGTAGCTGCGTATGGGGATATTGGCTGGTTTGTATTAAGATTTTCAGAAAAATTTTCATCGCTGCAATTGCCGTAAACAGAAGATGATGAAGCAAAAACAAGTTTTTTTATGTTGTACTTTTTCATACATTCTAAAATGTTTACAGTTCCGCAGATGTTATTGCGGATGTATTTCTGGGGATTTTTTAAAGACGGACTGACTCCGGCAGAGGCAGCCAAATGCACCACTACATCTATCTTATTGCTCTTAAATACAGATTCCAATAGCGATTTATTGCAGATGTTTATACGAAAAAGCTTATATTTCTTGTTATTCAGGTTGTGTGATACATTCTGCTCTTTTAAATTTTTATTGTAGAAATTGTTAAAATTATCGATAACGAATATATTGTCTCCGTTATCAAGTAATTTATCAGCAAGATTTGAACCTATAAATCCTGCTCCGCCTGTAATTAAAATGTTCATTAAATTCCCATGTAGCAATGTTAATAAGACGTAAATATTGTATCATATTTTCTTTAAAAAACAAAAATATTTGGTCAAAACACTTGGAAAATTTTAAATATATGTTATAATTTATATATACATAAGATATGTTGTACTGCGTTTTATATTAATATTTGTAAAATTTATCACCCAACCCCTAAAGTCTTAACCCAAACTTTCCGATAAAGAAGTCGGAAGGTAATAAATAAGAGGATTTGTTATGGAAAAGAACGCATATGGAATATCAAACAATGGCATAGGCGTAAAACACAATAGCCATGCATATTTCAGCGAACGGGGGGGGTATGAACAGAGCTCTCTCTACGCTTGCGTTTGCGGCGATATTATCATGTGCGGTTTTGAATATTAGCACAAATAGTGCTTATGCGGAGAATTATCCTGCTACGTTGGATACTTTGCATGCAAAAGATCCTGTTGCAAATCCTGTAACAAGTGCTTATACATTAACTGAAACTGACGTTACAACAGGCCCTAATATTTATAAAATTGGTGATAAATACTATTTACTCACGATAAAAGATGGTGTTGTGTCTATAACTCGTAAAACTAATACAACTGACAATTCTGCTACAGATTATGTGGGACACCACTATATAAACCAACCGAGAACAAGTACAACAGCAAATGTTATAGGTGGTGTTGTCTATAATAACGGCGCAAACGCAAAACTCGGTGATATAATCAGTGATTTTGTCGGTAACTACACATCAACAACAGGAAACAAGAAATATGCCTATGGCGGTGTGATTTATAACAGTGGTACAATAGGAGATATTACCGGTGATTTTATTGGTAATTATGCGAATTCTGAAAAATCTTATGCCAATGGCGGTGTGATTTATAATAGCGCTACAATAGGAGATATTACCGGCGATTTCATAGGTAATTATGCGAATTCAGAAAAATCTTCTGCCAATGGTGGTGTAATTTATAATAGCGCTACAATAGGAGATATTACCGGCGATTTTATTGGTAATTCTACTACTGCAGGTACATACGTACAAGGTGGTGCAATATTTGTCAATGGCGGTAGGACAATAGCCAGTATTACAGGTAATTTTACAGGTAATACAATAACAGCCGGAACGTATGCACAAGGTGGCGCAATAAGAAATAATGGTTATACAAATATTGTAAAAGGTAATTTTACTAATAATGGTGCAGAAACAACGGACGACTCCGCATATGGCGGAGCAATATACATAGGTAAGGCCTCAAGTTATTATGTTTATACTGGCATAATAGAGGGCGATTTTATAGGTAATTATGCAAATTCTGAAAAATCTGATGCCTATGGTGGTGCCATATACAATGAAGCTGGAACTATTGATAATATTAAAGGTAATTTTTCAAATAATACTATCACTGCAGGTGGCAATGGCCGTGGTGGTGCTATACATAACTCCGGAACAATAAATGGCGACATTATAGGTGACTTTATCAATAACAGTATATCCGGTCTTTCTGCTACGAGTCAGGTTCGTGGCGGCGCTATATCTAACAGCGGTACTATGCAGAACATTGAAGGAAACTTTAATAACAACAAATTAACAAGTTATTATGTTGCATTTGGCGGTGCAATATATAATGATTCGATTATTGAAAACATAAACGCCAATTTTTATCACAACAGTACCTATGTAAATGGTAATAATACCCGTGCTGCAGCTATATACAACACAAATACTATCAATAGCATAAAAGGTGACTTTGTCGAAAATAGTATTTCAAGTACCGGTTGGGCAAGAGGTGGTGCGATTTATAGCAGTAATTATATTGGCAGCTTGGATGGAAATTTTACCGGCAATTTGGCTACAGCCGATAAATTCGCTGAAGGGGGCGCAATCTATAATAAAGGTACAATAGGTGATATAAAAAGTAATTTTACAAACAATACCATAACTGCCGGAACATATGCCAGTGGCGGTGCGATTTGTAATACAGGTACAATTGGCAACATCACAGGTGATTTTATAAACAACTATGCAACAACCACAAGTAACAGTTACTTGGCTCTTGGTGGTGCCATATATCATAGTGGTAATGAAAATAACCTAAATCTCGTTGCGGATAACAGAAAAATGGCCTTTAGCGGCAACTATACACAAGATTACAGAGGTAAAATTAATAACGCTGTTTTTGTAAGAACAAATTCGGGAACAGCAATAAAAGACGAAAATGACATTACAATAGGTTATACATATAAATACACGACTCCAAAAGTAACGCTTAATGCCACAAATAACGGTAAAGTTGTGCTTAATGACAATATTGATGGTGGTGAAGTATTGTTTGAAGATATTTATGATGGTACTTATCACTCACAACGTTTAGAACGTAAACATCAATATGATTTAGCAATAACAGGTGACAAAACAGGTGTTGTTAATATCAATAACGATATTCTGAACGCTAATATAACTCACGAAAATGTAACAACTAACGTTTCCGATTGGGCATATTTATCCCATGCAAAAGGTGAGGGTATAAACTCTTTAACAATGAATTCAGGGGTTTTGAATATCCAGCACCTTACAACAGAACCGCTTGTTCTTAACCAATTGAACCTTAAAGGCGGCATAATCAATATTGCTCGCGTGGATGTTGACCTTGAAAATGCAAAGATGGGCAGAATTATCGCAGATAAATATTCGAGCGGCAAAGGTATTATTAACGTTAATTCACTAAACTTATTAAATTCAACCGAACGAAACAAAACACAAATACTTTTTGCGGATAAAGAAATTCAATCAAATGTAAGATATAATGGCGAATCAGTTTTAGCTTATTCCCCTATATATAAATATGACGTATCTTATGACGAACTATCCGATGGCGGTCATTTTACATTTGTTAGACACGGTGTCGGTTCAAAATCCGGTGATTTTAACCCTGCTGTTTTAGCAACACCTGTTGCAACACAGGCTGCAGGTCAGGTAACAATTAACCAGACATTCCAATATGCATTCCAACATGCCGATTCGTTTATGAATGCTCCTGTTATGGAAAGAAACGCTATGATCCAT
>JAGCBH010000035.1 GCA_017652265.1 bacterium | reverse complement strand
GGATGATTATCCGTAAAAATTATAAAATGAATATATTTATCACCCTCTAAACCCACGATAGTTCTTGGTGTACGATGAAGAACTGAAGCCGACTCCCTTATAACATTGCCCTCATCATCCTTTAAAATAAAAAATTCTTCTTCCAATTGCAACTGTGGATAAATTAAAGGCCCGCCCTGAACAGCACTTACAAGCTGGCATTCAAAATCAACAGGATTTTTGTGTGCACTGATTTCAGTTCTATATCCGTCAAAGCATTCAAGTACTCTGAATTCAGTTCTGTTTAAAATTTTATCCATATTTTTTCTGACAACGCCGCTTTTATAAAGATTTTCGTTAAAAATAGGATCTTCTACAAGGCTTCTGTCAGTGTATACATAAGAAACCGTTTTTTTATTGACAGGATCAAAAAATCCTCCGTTTATCGTCAAAACAGCCTTTGATTTTTTATGGATTTCTCTGTTTGTCATCAAATCCTGCGTTGCGATACATTTCAATTTTTTAAGTGTCTTATTGTTTGACTTCAAAACGACATGGTAAATTCCGTTGTTTTCACTAATCTGCACAGAATAAGCAGGAATTGATAAACAAAAAATAAGTAACAACCACGTAATAAAAAATTTTATTTTCATAACCTAAATTTCCTTTGATTTATAAAAAGCCCATATTGCGCCCATAAAAGCAAACAACGGTATAGTTGCCGTCAAAATAGGCGGCAATACGCCCTTTTCCGCAAGCATATCAAAAAACGGCAGCGTTATATAATAGGCAAAAACGCAGCCTATCGCTATGGTAAAACCTATAACTCTCTGTTCGCGCGGCTTACTGAACCCTAAAATAACACCCAAAATAGCAAGCGCCACACAGACAAACGGATGCGAAAATCTTTGATAGTATTTATTCAACATAAATCTTTGTTCTTCATCAAGCCCTTCTTTTTTGAGCAACTGCACATAGTTCTTCAATTCGGAATTTGTAAATTCCCTGTCTTTTTTTGTTGCAAGCAGCATAAGCCTGTGAGCATTATAGGCACTTTCATCTTTAAGTATTTCCATAGAATTCAAGTGCTGGGTTTCTTTGAAAATCCCATCCGGAGTAATTTCATATAAGCTAATATCATTCAAAACCCATTTATCATCACCGGGAATACCTGTTTTTGCATGGTAGATATTGTTTAATTCGTGTATATCTGTATAACGTCTTTCTCCGAAAGTTAAATACAAAACATCATACATTCTTCCGTCTTCATACTTTGAAACAATTACATAATCTTCAGGCTGATTTTTTTCATTTTTTTCAGTATAAATGTACTGAGTTGTCACCTGCTTGTTATTTATTCGAGAAAGTACACTCTCAGAACGAGGAATAAATTTATCATAAGTTATAAAACATAAAACAGTAATAATAGCGCTAAAAACCAAAACCGGCGCTATAATTCTTTTAAAAGATAACCCTACCGCCCTGAAAATAGTAAGTTCAAAATCCTTGCTAAGCTTGTCAAAAGTAAACAAACTGCCTAATAACAAACCGACAGGAAACGCCTTACCCAAAATTTTCGGTATTTCACAAATCAGAACTTTGGCGGCCATTTCTGGTGTATATGTACCTGAAATGGTTTTTTCTATCGTTTTTAAAAGCATCTCAGGCGCAATCCAGACAACGGTAAATAATAGTATTGCAATAAATGTTGCCGCAAATATTTGGGAAAAAATATACCTGTCATAAATTTTAATTGTAGGTATTTTAAGCATTAAAGTTCAAAATCCTTTCCCAGATAATATTGTTTTGCAACAGGATCATTTGCCACATCCGAACTTCTACCCTTAATTTTTATCTGACCGTCAAAAATAACGTAAGCGTTATCCGTAATAGAAAGGGTGGCTTTCGGATTATGATCGGTTATAAGAATTCCCAAACCCTTATCTTTGGAAATTCTTTTGATATTTTCTTTAATTTCGTTGATTGCAATCGGATCAATACCGGCAAAAGGTTCATCCAGAAGCATAAAGTCCGGACTTGCCGCTAGTGCTCTTGCAATCTCAACACGGCGGCGTTCGCCACCTGATAGTGCAACCGCAGGCGAATTTCTGAGTTTTATGATTCCGAATTCATCAAGCAATTCTTCACGTTTTTTGTTTTTTTCGTTTACAGTCAATTTATCATTCATTTCAAGAACAAGATTCAGGTTGTCCTCAACAGTCAGTTTTCTGAATATTGAAGTTTCCTGCGGTAGGTAACCTATACCTAATTTTGCTCTCTCATTCATTGGCTTTAATGAAATATCTTCACCATTCAATATGATTTTACCGCCGTTTGGTTTTATAAGCCCGACAACCATATAAAATGTAGTGGTCTTACCTGCACCGTTCGGACCTAACAAACCTACAACTTCTCCCTTGTTTACGGTAAAAGAAACATCATTAACAACACGCCTGTCACCGTATATTTTTATCAAATTTTTTGCTTCAATCTGCATCTTTCTTCTCCGGCTTATTTGACATAAAAATCAGCATCAATAGATGCATAAATTTTTAAAGCACCGCCCTCTGTCTGTGTAACTGCCTCTTCAGCTCCGTTTGAACTGTCCATAACCGCCTTAGACATCATAACTCCCGAATATCTTCTGCCGCTATCTGCAGAACAAGATGTTCTGATTTCTTTAATTCCGGTTATACGCTGGCCTGATGCCTGAGCAACGGCTTCTGCTCTGAGTTTTGCTTTTTTAGTAGCCTTTGCCAATAAATCATTGCAATAAATATTTCTGTCATCTAACAAATAATTTAAGCCGTTAACATTTGTTGCACCAAGTTTTAGAGCTCTGTCTATGTAACTTCCCGCATCAGTAATATTTTTTGTATGAATCATTATCGTGTTTACGACTTCATATTTGTCAAAATTTTGCTTGCCATTGTTCCAGATATATACAGGACGAGCTGAATAACTGGTTGTTTTGATATAATCACCGTTTGCTTTGTTTATAACAGAACGGTATTCATCATAAATCTTGTTTGAGATTTCCTTGTTTTCTTTAGACGCTTTTTCCAAAGAAACCTTGTCTGATGTTCTAACAACAACACTAAATTCAACGGTATCAGGCGCCGCATCAATATTTGCTGTTTCATTGACATAAATCATACCTTGTGTTTTTGCAAAAGCTGCCGTTGAAAAACAGCAAAGAACCAACATTAAAACACTTCCCAATAACATTTTTTTGTTCATACTAAATTTTATCCTCTATTTTTTCACTATCATCTTTATTTTCTTCTTCAATTTTTGCGTTATTTTCATCCGAAACTTCATGAAATTCGGTGAAATCTGCGGACTTCGTTTTAATTTCTCTCATTATCTCCGCAATATCTTTCCCGCTGACGGTTTTAGGCTCAAACGCAACAAGATATTTTTTCTTTTCGTTCGCTATTATGTAGGAAACCGCAAAAATTCCCCACAATAATAATCCCTGCAATACGTTTATCTCAGGCATTCCCGAAGTCATACCTGCAAGGTAATTCCAAAATTTATACAAAACAAGTGACGGAAACGCAACAAATCCCGCCGCCAGGCATATAACAACAAAAGCCGCAGACAATAAGCCTCTCAGCCCTGTTATTTGTATTACTCTGAATTTATTACCCCTGTATAATTTTCTGTTTCTTTTTATTTTCATAATCAGTCACCTAAAATATTTAAAAATTCATCTTCCGATAAGATTTTAATGCCTAATTTCAGTGCTTTATCATACTTTGAACCCGGGCTGTCACCCGCAACGACATACGTTGTATTTTTGGTCACGGATGATGATGATTTTCCGCCCATTTCGGCAATTCTTTGCTCAGCATCTCTGCGCTGCATTGAATTTAAAGTTCCTGTCAAGACAAAAACCATATCCTTAAGTTTATCCGATTTTACCATAGAAATATGTTCCGGGACAACACCCAGCAACAATAATCGCTTAATAATTGCAACATTTTGTTCATTATGAAAATAATTATACACTTCGGTTGCCGTTTTTTCGGCAAATCCGTCAAGATTCATAATATCTTCAATAGATGCCCTCATAAGATTTTCCAAAGACTGAAAATTTTGGGCAAGAACATTTGCATTTTCTTTTCCGACAAATTTTATGGAAAGCGCCGTTAAAAATCTTGCAAGAGTTGTTTTTTTACTTCCCTGAATGGAATTATAAACATTGGCGGCACTTTTTTCCTGAAATAATTCCAGCTTGAGAAAATCTTCCATTTTCAGCGCATAAAAGTCCGAAAAATCACGTACCATGTTCAGATTATACAGCTGTTCTATAATTGCCGGGCCTAATTTATCAATATTCATAGCATCTTTTGATGCCCAGAACACAAGTTGAGAAATGATTTTGGCAGGGCAATCAGGATTTTCGCAAAACAATCCGGTTTCACCCATCCTTGTTATAAGCGTGCTTCCGCAAGACGGACATAAAGCAGGAGGTTCAATTATATTCAAATGGTCATGTTCTTCGCTAGGTAAAACCGTTATAACTTTAGGAATAATTTCTGCCGCTTTTTTAATTAAAACAGTATCACCGATACGAATATCAAGACGTTTGATTTCATCAAAATTATAAAGACTTGCCCTTGATACAACCGAACCGGCAAGACTAACCGGTGTAAGTTTTGCAACCGGAGTTACCGCACCTGTTTTGCCGACACTCAATTCAATTCCTTCCAGTTTAGTTGAAACCTCCTCCGGCGGAAATTTAAAAGCTGTTGCCCATTTTGGCGCCCTTGCAGTAAAGCCCAAGTCTTCCTGAACCCCAAATTGATTAACCTTTACAACAACGCCATCCGTTGCATAATTCAAATCGTGTCTTTTAAATTCCCATTCTTTGCAGTAATTGATAACTTCCTGTCCGTTTTTACATACGCGGATATTAGGATTAATTTTAAATCCCAATTCTTTGAGATACATCAAGGAATCATAATGATTTTGCGGTTTGTAATCTCCATTTTCAATTATCGCAGTATAACAAAACATTGATAAATCGCGTTTCGCGGTAATTCTGCTGTCCAGTTGTCTGAGTGAACCGCTTGCAGCATTCCTTGGATTTGCAAAAACTTTTTCGCCGTTTTTAAGGTTTTCTTCGTTAAGTTTTTCAAAAGAAGTAACAGGCATATAAATTTCGCCCCTGACTTCAACGGATACAGGCTTCGTCAATTTTAAAGGTATCGCTTTAATAGTCTTCAGATTAGCAGTAATATCTTCGCCTTCAATACCATCTCCTCTCGTTACTCCCCTTGTAAACAGGCCATTTTCGTATGTTAATGCAATTGCAAGTCCGTCTATTTTTAATTCCGCAACAAGTTCCAAGTCACTGCCATATTCCTGAACAAGTTTTTCATACCATTTTTCAATATCTTCATAGGTATAAGTATTATCAAGGCTGTATAATCTGTATTTATGCTTGTATGTTTCAAATTTTTCACTTATTCCGCCGACTCTTTTTGTCGGGCTGTCAGGCAAAACCAATTCAGGATGCTCACTCTCAAGGTTTTTAAGTTCGGCAAACAAATTATCGTACTCAAAATCGCTAACCGCCGGCGTTTCTTCAACGTAATACAGATGATTATATTTGTTTATAAGTTGTACAAGTTCCTGAATTCTTTCTGCAGTCTGCATAAATTACCTCATTACATTACCATCAAAAGTTCTCTGATAACTTTAGTTGCAACAGCCGTTGAAACGCCTGATGCGTCATAATCAGGCGACAATTCAACAACATCCGCACCGATAATATTAAAGTTTTTCAGATATTTAAACCACCCAAGCAGCTCATTAAACATCATTCCGCCCGCCTCAGGAGTTCCGGTTCCGCACATAACAGACGGATCCAAAACATCCAGATCAACTGTTACAAATACATTTTTACCCTTTAATACATCAAGCTCCGAATACGTATGTACAAGAGTATTGTGCTCTTTCATAAAATCAAATTCCTCTTTCATACCTGAACGTATCCCGACCTGCTTCAAATTCTCAGCACCTATAATGTCGGAACAATGCCTGATAACAGCAGAATGTGATAATTTTTCACCAAGATACTCTTTTCTCAAATCCGTATGGGCATCAAAATGTATTATCGCAAGATTTTTAACGTGTTTAGCTACCGCTTTAATTTCAGGTAAAGTTACCAGATGTTCACCGCCTATCCCTAACACTTTTTTCCCGTCAGAATATATTTCATCAACATTTTTTTCTATCATATCCAGCGATTTCACGGTGTTGCCAAGCGGAAATTCCAAATCACCTGCATCATGAAAATTAACATCTGTAAGTTCTTTATCAAATTCAGGAGAATATTCCTCCAATCCCCAGCTTGCAAGCCGTATTCTTTCAGGTGCAAATCTTGAACCTGAGCGGTAAGAAACTGTACCGTCAAAAGGCAAACCAAGCATTATTATTGAAGATGTATTATAATCGGGATTTTGTCCCATCCAGTTTCTGTCTAAGAAAGGTCCTGTAAGCATTATTCTGTTTCTCCTTTAGTTTCTTCCTGAGTTTCCGGCTGTGCGGTTTCGACTACAGTTGTTTCAAGTTGTGAATTTATCGTGTCTATCGTTTCTTTGGTATTTTTCAAAAACTGGCCGAATTTTGAGTTAACACCCTTTTCAACTTGTTCATTGATTTTGTTCTGAACAGACGTTTGTGCTTGATTAATTTTATCATCAACTTTGGTCTGAACCTGCTCTACTTTTTTATTTACAGCATCTTCAGCCTGTTTTTCAAGTTCTGCCTGTTTCTTCTTTAAGGCCTTTTCAGCCTGTTTTTGCATATTGGCTTTTGTTTTTTCTATTGCTTTCGGGTCTAAAATAATATCTGCACCGTCTTTTCCGGTCGGTAAAACTTCAACAAAATTTTCCGCCTTTTCAATATCAGATGCAAGAGCAAGCCATTTGAAAGATTTAATCAAAGTCAAAGGCTTTGCTAAATCTCCTCTGATACCCAGCTGAAACTTCATTGCATTATTGTTTATATAAGTATTTTCAAAAGACGGTATGGTGTTCATTTCATCTTCCGAAATTGCTTCGCAGAAAAGAGAAAATGCCTTTGCCGTTAATACATTCATTCCGCCCGCATTGTTCATAATATTTATTGGATTTATTGCGTTCAACGGCCCTAACAAATTAGCAACGGATGAAGTCAATTTTGCCTGCGCTTTCATATTTGCGGTATTTTTCAAAATATTCATATCCCCAAACAGTTTCAGAGCAAGCGCATCACCTTTTGATATTATCGGATTAATGGTGGCAATTCCGTCAGCCAAAGTTATCGTACCTGTCAAAGTATCAAAGTGTGTAGTATCTATTGTTGCAATAGAGTCAATAACTCCGCCGAGAGCGGTTTGGAAAAATTGTGACTCTCTTATGTTTTCGGCAATTATAAGATTTTCCAATTTACCGAACGGCCCAAACTGACCGTCTTTTGCCTCAAAATTAATTTCTCCTTTTAAAGACTGTACCTGTTCTTCATAAGTTGCACCTTTAAGTGACAAATCAGCGGTAAAATCTGCAATACCTGACAGGGTATCTTTCATTGCACAAGCCTGAATAAGCGCCTTATCAACATTAATGCCTTTACCTTTGACATCTATCTGCATCAAAGATGTCAACAAATTCATTGAAAAATCACCCTTAACTTTGCCGTCAAAAACATTTGTATCAATATTATTCAGAAATAAAACATTATTATTAACCGAAAAATCAGCTGAAGTCTGGCCTGTTACTATATCACCGCTTTTAAGTTTTTTACCTCTAAAATGGCCGTTTTTCAGTATAACAGGGATATCAGCACTTTGCGCCTGAGCAGAAGCAGTTGTTGCGGAAGGCTGCGGCAACAAAGACATTGCTTTATCAACGGTAACCATTAATTTGTCGGCATCAACAATATCAGATTTAATATCCATTGACGGAATATTTATTTTTGATGACGGAACAAGGCTCATAACAGTATTAATATTAAAATCAGAGCCGTTTGCCAGCATGTTATCAAGTTTGATATCCAGTTCTTTTCCCCTGAAAGCAAGATTCAATTTATCAAGAGAGAACAAAATGTCAGGAATTGAAATGTTTGTTATATCGTAACCGCCTCGATAATGCAAGGATAAAAAGTCCCCAAACACGAATAATCTTCCTTTTATGGTTGCCGTAGAATCCTTAAGTCCCTGAATTGATAAATCAAGAGGATCAGGCATACTGACCTTTAAAAGATTTACTTTTGTACCGACTATCGTTCCGTCAATACCCAAAACTTCATTATAAACAATTTTTTCATTGCCTTTTTCATCAACAGCTTTATCTTTAGTGTATAAACCGGTCTCTTTTATTTTCATTCTGCCTTTTTTGAAATCAATTGTTGATCTCAACGCGGTATTTTTTCCCTGCAAAGACTGAATATTTATAGGCGTAAAATAGTTACTGTTATCTGCCAGAACTTCCGCATTCAGAGTTTGTTTTTGAGGGTTTCCGTTAATTTTGACACTCAATTTAGGCGCCCCTTTAGCATTTAAAAACCTTGAATATCCGTTGCCTGCCAGGTGAACAAGATCAGCAGAATTCATATCTCCGAATAATTCAAAATTTACATCCGAAAGTTTAAAATAATCTTTTACATAACCTTTAAAATTCAAAACTGTTGAGTTATTTATAACAATTTTATTTTCGGGCAGATTTATGTTTTTATTGGCAATATCAGCGCTGAAATCAGGTACAGCAATATCTGACTTGGTCTGAGGCAGATTTATTTTAAATCCGTCATTGGAAATATTACCTTTCAAATCGTGCTTATCGGATGAAAATACCGCTTTAAAATTTCTGTCTGAAATATTAAAAGTATTCGCCTTATCCCCTACAGAAAGATCTGCAACATCAAGATTTAAATCCGCAACGGCATCACTCAATTTACCTTTCAAATCAACAACTATTGCTCCTGTTCCCGATTTAACATTAATGCTATTCTTTAAATCGTTCGGTGCAAACGAGTTAAACAACATAGGTATAGATAAGCGGTCATCAGTGTTGATTTTTATATCCGCAACAGATTTGTTATCAATTTTACCTGAGGCCGTAATTTTTGCTCCCGCAAGTATTAAAGATGTATCTCTTACATCCAAAATATCATTATCCAATGCAATATAGGCTTTTAAATCATCTATTACTTTTCCTACATTTTTAATAGTCAAAGCGCCATCTTTAATCTCTACATAACCGTCAGATTTTAATTTCTTAAAATTGGTTTTAAGATTAGTATCTGCCTGGATATATCCTGACATTGCAAGTTTGCCCAAATCATTCCGAACCCCTAAAGAATCAAGCACCGCCTTAGATAACACTATCATGTCGTTAAATAAAATTTTATCTGTTTTTAAGTGCATAGAAACTTTTGGATGTTTACTGTAATTGACTTTAGCAAGCAAATTTATGTTTTCGTTTTCAAAAATATTTATATCTGAATCTATATCTGCGCTATGGCCTTTTGTGGAAACATGAAGATAACTGGCAGGCAGTTTTAACTGGGATATTTTCAGGGTAACATTATCAAAATTAGCATAACCCGAAGATACTACCCCTTTTTTTTTATTCCTTATTTTTAATTTAATATCCATATCGGATTTAAAATCATAATTTCTGTAAACTGTAACCGGGTTTACAAAAGCTATCTCAGTTTTTTGGGCTCTGTCATCTTCTTCGTCCAAAGGCACCGCAGCCGGCAAAAACGTATCTATATCAATATTTGCCGTAACATTCTTATTTTCATCTGAAAAAAGTTCGGCTTTAGTTTTAATTTTTACTATTTTTCCGTTGAAATATCCAAATCTTAGTTCATCTCCGCCCAAAGTCAAAGTATGTTTTGATTTTAAATCATTTACTACAACCTGATAATCAATAAATCTTACACAAGGAATATTAACCCTAATCCACTCAGGGTTAAACCAGCCGGATTTTTCGGTTTCAACTTTTTGTGCAGCCTGCTCAAGTATCGCTTCATTTGAATTCAGAATATCATTTATGATGTCAACGACTTTAAACGCTTTATCATCAACTATTTCCGCATTTAAAACCGGAGAATAAACTTCTGCGCAGGAAACTTTTACCGTCATAAACAAAAGGCTTGGCAGTGAAATCCTTGTTTTTATACCGTCTGCAGTGATAAGAGAACTGCCGTCAGGCAATCTTACGGCTATATTATCGGCTTTTACACCTACTCCCAATAGCGGTGTAGTTATAATTTTTGCATCTTCCCAGTCAATATCAAGTTTGACCTCTTCTTTTGCAATTTTTTGTATATCTGCTTTGTACTGATTTATGTCATATCTAGGCAATAAAAACAAAAATGACAAATATGCCAAAATCACAACACTACCAATAGTTATACCAAAAATTTTCAAGAATTTTTTCATCCCTTTGCTCCTTAAATTCTGTTTCCAAAATTATAAAACAAAGTCATAATTATAGCCAATTTTTATTATTAATTTTTGTAAAACTTAAAACTCATGATATAATTCATCTGTAATGACAAAAATAAAACCCCTGACAGAAGAACAATTATTGATTTCATTGGACAGGCTCACACGTTTTAAAGAGCCTGAATTACGCTATGTAAGGGTTTTTACGGATATTATAACTTCAAACCTTATTGAGCCGAAATTAAAAAAGTTTGAGCTTGAACAAATGAGTTATACGGAATTGAGAGATTTGGCACAGGAAATTATAAACATTTCTCTGGATAAAATTTTTACCGCTATACCCGCCGATAGCAAATATACCATTAATCAAAGGCTCTTAAGCTATGAAAAATCAGTTTTTGATATTACAGATAAGGTTTTGACTCTTCTGGACAACAAAATTAACTATTCCAAAGCCGTTGAGCTGATAAACAGCGATAACGTGTTTAATCTGAGATGGCTGAAATCCTTAAAAGAAAATGATGCAACACCTGAAAACAGACACGCCAATCTGTACCCTGTAAAAAAAGTCCTTTTGGTTGAGGGTATAACCGAAGAAATTCTCATGCCTGAATTTGCGAAAATTCTTGGGAAAAATTTCAAAGAAAACGGAATTTTTATTTTGTCAGCAGGCGGAAAAAATCAGGTCGTAAAATACTTTTACAGATTCGCTGAATTTCTGAAAATCCCTATTTATGTTCTGCTGGATAACGATGCCGTTGAAAATTACAATCAGATTAAGCCGAAACTCAGGAAATCAGACAAAATACACCTTATATCAAGAGGCGAATTTGAGGATATTTTACCGAACACACTGATAGAAAAAACCCTGAATGTTCTGACCGCAAATATTTCAACTTGCGACACAAAAGAACTGGAAAACGCAAAATCAAAAGTTGAGTATCTTGAAGAATTCTTCCGAAAACGTGGCGCTCATGAGTTTAAAAAATCCGAATTTGCAGAATCAATAAAAGAAAATATAAGCAATAAAACGGATATTTCACCTGAAATAAAAGCCATTATTGAAGATTTATAGACGATTATTCATTTCTTATCGCAAGTTTAGAAGCAACCGCAACACCCAGACCGCCTAGAACATATGTCATCCAGGCAAAGAAATAGTTGCGCTTCAATGCACCAAGCTTGGCGGCTTTACCCAACTTTAATCTTGCCGCTTTTATACCATGTATGGATGCAACCCCTTCTTCAATAATTGTCGGTAACATCGCACAAAATCCGAGTTTTCCCGCATTACGTTCAATAAAGTTTTCCTGCCCGTCACGTCTTGCTCCGGCAAAAGTATTTAAAACCGCAAGAGTCATAGGAGCGTACATACCTACAACACGGAGTTTTTGCAATACATACATAATACCTTTTTTGTTAAAATTAATAGAGTGTCCCAATTCGTGTAATATTAAAGAGGGTTTAGATTTAGGTGCAACTGCAATATCCACGGAATTCGCAAAAAAGGCGTTTTTACCGGCAGCAACAATATCAATATCTTTTTCTAATTGAGGTATGCGATGTTTTAAGATGCCCTTATTGGCATTATCAACAAAATAGATTTCTGTTTCCAGCCCATTATCTTTTTTCATTGCCTTTGCAATTTTTTCAACGTTTTTGCCTGAAGTAAACTCTTTTCCTGCCATCAAAGCATATGAACAAATCTTGGAAAGTTTTTCAATTCCCCACTGAACAAGGTACAAAAGTCCTGCGGCTCCTACCCCGCCTGCTGTTGTCTCTGCCATTTCAGCATTAAAAACAGTACCGGAAGACGCCCTATCACGTCCAAAAGTCACTTTAGAGCGAGTTACGGCAGACGAACTCATATATACATTGTTTTCTGTTGCACGAATCATCACACTTAACCCAATAAATTAAGTACAAAATGTTAAAAAAATTGCTTAAAAAAGTCCGTATATTAAAAATATTTTACATTCTGTCTCCGGTAGTTTTATCAAAATAATGTATATTGTCTAAAGATATACCAATATTGATATTTTCACCGCATTCATAATCAGGGCTTACTTTTGCACAACATTTTTTCCCTTCGTATGAAAAATAAACTATTTTTTCACTTCCAAGTAATTCTACTGTATCAACTTTAGCCGAAAACTTAATATCTTTACCGCAAGTCATTTTATCAGGACGCACTCCCAAAATCACATTTTCTTTACCCATCAAAACCCCGTCAAAAAAGTTCATCGGTAATGAGCCTATAAATCCCGCAACGAAAGTATTGGCAGGAGTGTTGTAAACATTTTCCGGAGTATCAAACTGTTGAATTTTTCCGCCGTCAAGGACACAAATTCTGTCACCCATAGTCAGAGCTTCTGTTTGGTCATGCGTAACATAAATAAACGTAGCATTAAATTTTTTATGTAGTTTCTTAATTTCCGAACGCATCTGAACTCTTAGCTTCGCATCAAGATTTGAAAGCGGTTCGTCCATTAAAAATACTTTCGGATTTCTTACTATCGCTCTGCCCAAAGCAACTCTTTGTCTTTGACCGCCCGACAACTCACGAGGATAACGATCAATATATTCGGTCAAATCAAGGATTTCACAAGCCTCTTTAACTTTTTGTTCAATAACATCCTTTTTCTCACCGCGCATTTTTAGCCCGAAAGAAATATTTTCTTTAACGTTCATATGCGGATAAAGAGCATAACTCTGGAATACAAATGCAATATCTCTGTCTTTTGGAGAAACATCGTTTACAACTTTACCGTCAATAGATATTTCGCCTGAAGTTATATTTTCCAGTCCAGCGATCATTCTCAAAATGGTAGATTTACCGCATCCCGAAGCTCCGACAAGAACAACAAATTCCTTGTCTTTAACCTCAAAGCTCACCTCATCTATTACACGTTTTTTATCGTAAATTTTTACGACACTATCTAAAACTACATTTCCCATAATGTATGATTTATTCCTTTTCTACCGGCAGGATAACGTTAAATACGCAACCTTTCATAACTTCAGTATTTATTGATAAAGAACCTTTCAGAATATTAACGGCATTTTGAACCGAACCAAGAGAGAAAGTTCTTACAAGATTTTTTCTGTTCGCACGGTTTATATGAACATATGGCTCAAATAAATCTTCAAGGTCAGACTCCGAATAACCAATTCCCGTATCCACAACCGATATTTTTATAAAAGAATTTTCACTCTGGCCGTCTCTTATACTGAGACCGCTCTTTCTGACTTCAACCAAATCCGGATACGCAAGTTTTATGTCAATAATTCCTGAATCCGTAAGTTTCGCTTCAGCTTCCAAAATATTCTGAACAATTATTTTAAATAACCTTTCATCCGAATATATTGCACGTTTTGTAATTTCATCGGCATCGAAATTCAACTTGATATTTTTTGCTCTGAACATATCATCATTATCTCTTATGATGTTTTGAACGGTATTAATAACATCAAAAATCTGATAATTAGATTCCATGCTGGGAGATTCAGTCTCCGCAAACTGAATAAATTTGTCAAGAAAATACATGTATTCAGCGGCATTTTTAGAAATTATAGAAGCATATTTTGCCTGTTTGTCATTTAATTCGCCGCCCATACCGTCAAGCAATGCTTTAGAAAATCCCTGAATTGCCTGAATCGGCGACTTAAATTCGGTTGATAATCTGTAAATCATATGATTTTTATCTTTGCTTAATTTGCTTGATTTTTCGGCATTTGAAAGAAAATCCGTCATTGCAGTAGCATCGTTTATCATAACGTAATATTTATCGCCGTCCGCAACCGCCGTAATTTCAACAAAAAATTCCTGTTTTGCCAGAGACATCGCCGCCGTTGAAACAGGTACTTCTTTTGCTATAGATGACCTTACGGATTCAATACCGTCAACTATCACATCGTTTAAAACGTGCTCACACAAAGTCCTTTTGGATGTCTCAAATAAACTTGCAGCATAACCGTTGACCCATAATATATTACCGTCAGAATCAGTAACCATAACTGCAACGGGAATATTTTTTAAAATCATATTAGGATTCAGTTTAGCAATAATGTTAAATTTATTCATAATCTTGCATTACGCTCCTTTTTATCATATTATATTCAAAATAATAACACGAACTGTTATAAATAAGTAAGAGATAAAAATTTTTGTAATTTTTTCTTAACAAACTAGCAAAAAAATTTTAGTTTGGGTTTTATAAACATAAAGAGACGAATTATGAAATAATTTTCTCTTTGAAATAGTGAGGATGAAACAATGACAGAAATTAATCCTAATGTTAACCACATTCCGCAATTAAAAGCGGTAACCGAAACAACAGGAACACCAGCTGCACCGGAAGAAACTGCCGAAGCAAAAAAACAAATGGATGAGTATTCACTTTCAAAAATGCCTCAGGCAGCACTTGGTCAGTCTCAAGTTCGTTTTGAAGGTAACATCAGCGATGATGTTGAAAAATTCTGTGAAAATCCCGCCGTTTGTAAAGCCGCAATGGAAGTCGGCGACATCGCCCAACAATTATATGAAGCAGAAGGCGATGAAGAGGCACCTTTGAAGGCTTTGAACGTTGCTAAAGCCTTTTCTGACGAATTTGCAAAATAATGGTGTTTCGTGCTAAAATTTAGTCGTTAAAATTTTGTGAGGCACGAAAATTATGAAATTTCTTGTTATTAACGGGGTTAATTTAAATCTCTTGGGCTCCAGAGAACCTGATGTATATGGTTCCGGAACGCTGAAAGATTTGGAAGATATGTTGCGCAAATATTCTGCGGATAGTAATTTTGAAGTTGAATTTTGGCAAAGCAATATTGAAGGTGAAATAGTTGAAAAAATTCAGTCCGCTCAAGGAGTTTTTGACGGAATAGTTTTAAATGCGGGCGCATATACACACACCAGTGTTGCAATAAGAGATGCCATTTCTGCAATTAGTGTTCCATGCGTTGAAGTGCATATATCAAACATTTATAAAAGAGAAGATTTCAGACATGAATCATTAATAGCCCCTGTTTGTATAGGGCAAATTACAGGATTTGGTTTTAACGGCTATAAATACGCACTTGACGCATTATATAGCAGGAAAGGTGCATAATGAAAAGAGCAATAATTGTAGTAATTGATTCTATGGGAATAGGCGCAATGCCTGACTGCAGAGACTTCGGAGATGTTCCCGAATGTAATACTTTAAAACACGTTTGCGAATTTAACAATGGACTTAACGTTCCGAATTTGGAAAAACTGGGTTTAGGCAACATTCAGGATTTTAAAGGTATAAAACCGACACAAAACCCTACCGGCAAATATGGCACAATGAAAGAAAATGCCAAAGGCAAAGACACCACAACAGGTCACTGGGAAATCGCCGGCTACACTTTAAAATCGCCTTTTGCAACATTTCCTCATGGTTTTCCGCAAAAACTTGTTGATGAATTTATTGAAAAAACAGGCTGCAAAGGAATTCTTGCAAACCGTCCCGCAAGCGGAACGGCAATTATTGAAGAATTAAACGATGAACATCATAAAACAGGATTTCCTATCGTTTATACAAGTGCAGACAGCGTTTTTCAGATTGCTGTTGATACCGATTTTATACCGCTTGAAACACTATACAAATGGTGCGGAATTGCAAGAAAAATTTTAAATGACGGAAACTGGAATGTTTCAAGAGTTATTGCAAGACCTTACAAAATTATTGATGGTAAACCTACCAGAATTTCAAAAGACCGCAGAGATTATTCAATGCTTCCTCAAAACACAATACTTGATGAAGTTAAAGAAAAAGGCGGGCAAGTAGTTGCTATCGGAAAAATTGAGGACATTTTTGCAAAAGCGGGAATAACGCACGCTGTTCATACCGGCTCAAATAAAGAAGGACTTGAATTAACTCTTAAGGCTGTTAAAAATGAGTTACCTCTTAATGAGATTAAATATCCTGATTATGCAAGCGGAAATCCTTTTGCAAGTATAATCTTCACAAACCTTGTTGATACGGACATGCTTTACGGTCACAGAAATGATGCAAAGGGCTACGGCAAGGCAATTGAAGAAATTGATACCTATATTGCTCCGATTATCCAATATATGACAGATGAAGATTTGCTTATAATAACAGCAGATCACGGCTGCGATCCTTGCGTAGATGGAACCGACCACACAAGAGAATATGTTCCTGTTTTGGTCTACAGAAATGGAATAAAACCTGAAAATCTCGGACTTCTAACAGGCTTTGACCATGTGGCTAAATTTGTAAAAGAGTGGATATTTTAAAAAATTTGTGATAGAATAATCGTGTGAAATGTAAATTTCATAAATGAAAACAAAGGAGAGAATTATGTCAGTAAAAATTAATGAAAATTGCATAGGTTGCGGCGCCTGCGAATCAATTTGTGAAGCCGTATTTTCAGTTGACGGTGTTGCTTCTGTTAAAGAAAGCGAAGTAGCTTCAAATATGGATTGCGTAAAAGAAGCAGCTGAAGCATGCCCGGTTGGCGCTATTGAAGTTGCATAACTTAATATATTGAATAAAAAACAGGTACCTTCAAAAGTACCTGTTTTTTATTACCTATTGATTTCCGACATCTAATTTCTATTATGAAAAAAACTTGGATATGCATGAACCAAAAAGACTTCTACAATTGCCCATCGCAATACATATACCATCCCAAATTTGTTCCCACGTGGATGTTTCAGTTTCGGTATTAGGCTGTTGTATGAAAGTACCTCTGTCACGGCTAGGATCACAATAGCCACGAGGCAAAATACTACCGTTCATGGACATATTATTGCCATAGCCATACATACGAGAATGGCCGCAACCATATCGATAGTTATTAAATCCGGGCCTTACGTGTTGGCCGTTAACTGTATGGAAAGACATACAATTCTCCTTGTGACTTTATTCTCTCTTATATATATTAAGTATATATCGTCCGAAAAATTGCCACTTTAGGCATGTTTAGCTTTACAATTGTTTACAAAAGAAAACGGCGGTAAAAACCGCCGTCTGACTCTCTCTTATTTAAACAATTCTATTGTAAAGGTGCTCTCCAAAGAGCATCGTTAAATTTAGCATCAATTTGCTGAGCATCGTACACCAAAGATACGTTGCTAGGGGTAAATACGAATACCAAATCTCCTACTTTTTGCGGATTGCCGTTTAATGCATGGGATGCTCCGCATACAAAATCGATTGTTCTTTGCGACTGTTCTTTATCCAAAAGGTGTAAATTCAAAACAACAGTCTTTCTTTCCATTAAATGTTGTACAACTGTAGCTGCATCTTTAAATGAGCGTGGTTCCAAAATCATAACTTCGTGTGATTTATAGCCGGAATGAGGAACAACTTTAAGTTCCTGGCTATTTTTTTCTTTGTAAGAAAAATTAGGCTGAAGTGCCAAATTGTCTTGTACCGGATACTCTTCGTAATCCTGAGCATCACTTTCCATTTCTTCAAAAACGTTCTCTCTTGAATCAAATCCTTTTACCAATACGTCAATCATTGACTTAATTTTTTCAGTAACTGCTACCACCTTTTTTCCTCCGTAATTATATTTATGTAAATAACTTTCTTCCAATTCTAAGCTGCGTTGAACCGCACTTTGCCGCAATAATATAATCCTGACTCATTCCCATTGATGTTTCTTTCATAGGCAGTGAATATTTTTCACTTAAATCCTTTTGAACAGAAACAACTTTAGAATAAAGAGAATACAAAAAATTCTCTTCGGCACCCAAAGGCGCCATACTCATAAGCCCAAGTATTTCAAGCCCTTCAAGTTCTTTTATAAACGGAAATTCTTTATACAACAAATCTTCGCTATATCCGAACTTGTTATCATCCTGAGCAAAATTTACTTCAATAAATACCTTTTGAACTTTATTCTGCTCAAGCGCCGTCTTTGAAATTTTCTCCGCCAGATTAAGGCTGTCAACCGAATGTATAAAATCGAAAAACTTAACCACTTTGCCTACCTTATTTGTCTGAAGATGACCTATAAAATGGAATTTGGAATTTTCACGAACGTAATCGGGTAACGAATTAATTTTGACAATTGCATCGTTAACTCTGGCCTCTGCAAAATCCCGCAAGCCGGTATCATATGCGTCAAGCATTTTTTGAACTTCAAAATACTTTGTCACAGCGATTATATTAGATTTACAAGGTGCGATATCTTCTTGTATTTGTAAAAGATTCTCTTTTATTAAACTGTCCACTGATATCTCTTACTCCTGCAAGGCACACTACGTGCTACATGTTATAATTGTATCCCAACAAATCATTGAGTACAACTTTTTAGTTTTCGGGACTTAACGGGGTATTTCAAACATGCTTAAATGCATGTAGCATCATGGTTTCCACCTCGTTTACAAAACTTAATAAAATCAAGCCCTGTATCCCACACAAGATGAAATTCGGGGCATGCCCGAAATCATCTTATATGATTATCTTAACACCCCAAATAAAAAAAATTATCCTATAACAGTATGATTTTATTCGTAAACTTTATTTCCGACCTGAACTTTTTCAACAAGCATTATTTTCATATTGCCGCCGTTTCTTATATCACGCCCGACATAAAACTGATTTATGTTATTAACGGCTATACATTCTCCGTCTACATAAACATCAACGATGTAGCCGTCCATTTTTATATGTTCATTTTTTTTACTGTATATCAGTGCATACATTATGTTAGGGTTGGCCGGAATAACCTGAATATGCGCAAACTGATCACCCATTTGTGTCCAGGCAATAGGAGGATTTTGAATTCCCGGCTGAAGCCTTGGATATATCTTTCTGTTTTTAGCATCTTTTATGTTTATAAAACAATAATCTTTGAGAATTTCAGGTTTTGAAAGATCACCCCAAACCAGACCAAGGTCAAAGAGAGCAACCCTTTCCATTATTTTATTCTTTTTGTTCCACGGAAGATAGTTGCTTAAAAACAAATGGCCTTTGGAAACTTCTTTACCCGCAATAGAAGTCTTTGCCATTTTGCAGAGATCAATTGATTCATTTTCCTCAAGGGTTTTGTATGCATATATACCTCGTTCTTCAAACGGCAGTTCTTCAATATCAAAGCCATCCGTTACCGGTTCAGTTACAGAAACCACTTCCGAAGCATGACGAGGAGTTGCAAAGTTTATGAAATACGCAAAAACATCTTTCAGCAGGAATAAACAAACAAACAAAATGAGCATGTTGCGGATATTTGTAATTCTGCGTTCTCTTGAATATGCGTCATCAACTTCTTTTTCAAGTTCTTCGTCGGTTTTTTCTTTATACGTACGCCATTCTATAGTCTTTACGTTATCTTCTGTTATCTTTTTATTCCACGCCATTCAAATAACCTCTGACAAAATATAACCTTATAAAAATGATAGCACAAAATTATAAGAAAAAAAATAATGTATTCTTTTAGAATACACTATTTTTTCTTCGTTATAAATTTTAAATATTAAAATCTATTCCTGAGTTGCTGCATTTTCAGCATTTATTTGCGCAAAACAGTCCTTGCAATAAACTTCCTTACCAGGTGTCGGTTTAAAAGGCACCTGAGTCTGAGCGCCGCATTTTGAGCAAACAGCATCATACATTTTTCTTTTTCTGCGATTTTTTTGCCGTCTCTGTTTTCTGCATTCAGGGCAGCGTTTTGGTTTGTTTGTAAGTCCTTTTTCTGCGTAAAATTCTTGCTCTCCGGCAGTGAATACAAATTCACAACCGCAGTCTTCGCAGGTCAGTGTTTCGTCTTGGTACATTTCGTATTCTCCTGATTGTGTATACAGGAATTCTTTTTCAAATTCCGCTGTGCATTATATCACATTTTTCAAACTTAATCAATAGGCCAGGAAATTTCTTGACTATTTCGTACACAGTAACTATAATTACCCCAATGAGGAGAATTGACTTTGGAAAACGATTTTAAGGCTTTTTTGATAACCGTACTTATACTGTTTTTGGGGCTGGGATATTCCTACTATTCTTTTTATAACCTGCCAAAAATCAAAAATACAAAGACAGATTATCCGCAAGTTGGTAACATCCAAATTGTTGAAGTCGGAATGAGATATAAACCTATAAACACCTGCAACAGCACCGACTATGATTATCACCTTGACAAAAACCAATACTGCAAAACAAATTACTGGGCAGGAGCAAAACAAGTCTGTGCCGCTATGGACATGGAACTGCCAAATATAGAAACATACTATTATCTGTATAAAAATGGGGTAAAAAATAACAACAGCAGATATTACTGGTCATCCGACGAACAAAATGCAAATTTCGGCAGATCTTTCTCTCTGTGCAGCGGAACAGAATACAACGGCGGTTACTATAAAAACTTTCAGGATAATGTTTTGTGCATAAAAAGATAACAATAATTAAAATTAATTGTCATTTTGACTTCTTGTGATAGAATTAAACCATAGAGGATTTATTATGGATTTTGACAAGTCAAAACTTATTAATGAAATCAAAAAACTCAATAAAGCAAGCGTTTTGGTTGTCGGAGACCTTGCAATTGATATGATGATATACGGAGATGCGGAGAGAATTTCCAGAGAAGCACCCGTACTTATTCTGCAGCATACTCAGACAAAAATTATTTTGGGCGGAGCATCAAACGCAGCACACAACATCGCAACTCTCAATAATCAAAAGGTCGGTGTTGTAGGTGTATGCGGAGAAGATTATTATTCCAATAATATGTTTGATGCATTTAAAGATGCAGGCATTGATACAACATACCTTATTCGGGATAAAAACCGCAAGACAACGACAAAAGCAAGAATATCAGGTTCTATAACTACATCAATTACCCAGCAGATTGTCCGTATAGACAGACAAACTTCAACTCCCGTAAGCGGTGAAACCGAAGAAAAGATTTTAACAGCTTTGGAAAAAGCAATTCCGCAATATGACGCTGTTGTTCTTTCCGATTACAAAATCGGAACATTAACCCAAAGAATTGTGGATAAAGCAATTGAAATTGCACAAAAGCATAACAAAGTCATTGTTGTAGATCCTCAAAACCATCTTGAGCGTTTTAAAAATATAACATCAATGACACCAAATCTTCCTGACACACAGGATTCCGTAGGATTTAACATTGTAACGGAAGGAGATTTGAAACGAGCAGGTTCAAAATTACTTGAGGAAACTAATGCAAAATCAATACTGATAACCTGCGGAGCAGACGGTATGTTTTTAACCGAACACAACAACAAATACACAAAAATTCCTGTGTTCAATAAGTCCGAAGTCTTTGATGTAACAGGTGCAGGCGATACTGTAACGGCAGTCTATACTTTGGCACTTGCCTGCGGAATTGAACCTGTGTACAGCGCAATTATAGGTAACATTGCGGCAAGTATTGTTGTAAGGCAATTCGGTTGCGCAACAACAACAATTGATGAACTGCTTATAGCAGCAGAAAGTTTATAAAAAGGGTAAAAAATGGAAATGTTTAAAAAATTCAAAATTACCGATTACATAATATTGGCACTTATATTTGTAGCCTTACTTGTCGGTTTTGTAACCTTAAAAGGCGGGCATCAGACCGCATCAAAGCAAATAGAGGCAACCTCAAATATTTCTTTTACCATAAGCCTGAGGGGGGTATCTTATTCAGGAACTGATTTGCCGATAAAAGCGGGCGAAAAAGCTTTCATTACAATAAGAAATGTTCCGTACACTTCACTCAGCATATCTGATGTGCAAATTCAGAGAAGAAAACAAATACTACCTGTTTTAAACGGAAAAAGTTTTGTAACTGTTGATGATGCCAGCATGCCGGGAATCTATGATGTGTTTGTCGTATTAAACGATACTGCCAAAATTACCAAAGACGGTGCTGTCGTAGGCGGAAATAAAATAAAAATAGGGCTTCCTATAACAATAGAGGGGAAAGATTACAGATTTTCCGGTATGGTTTCCGATTTAAAAATAGTGCACCTGACAGATGACGAACAGTTAAATAAATCTATAAATTCAACGGATGACGATGTTCAGTAAATTATTTGAAAAAAGTTATATTTTACAAAATCTGGACTTTGTTATTTTTGGCGCCGTAATTGCCCTTTTATTGGGTTCGCTCACGGTTCCTTCAGAAGCTGTCGGCGGCGGAATTTTTGCCATCTTTGTGATGACTTTATTAAAAATACTTGCTAACAGAGAAAAAATCACTATTACAAAAACGCAGTGGTGGCTGATTGTATATTTTTTAATAGTATTCATAAGCCTTTGCGGATCATCGCTTTTTTCTTTGAGCCTTAAAGGCTTTATCAAAACCGTTTTATACATAGTGTTTTATTTTTCAGTAACAAATCTTTTTAAAACAAACATAAAATACGCCATCGGAACCGTCTTTGTTATAGCTGCGGGGGTAATTTTGGAAAGCGGAATTTCCTGGTTGCAAAATTTTTCTCACGTTGAAATGATTTCCGGCTGGCAGGATGTTTCAAACCTAAACCCTGAACAAATAATGACAAGAGTATATGGTACATTAAAACCTTACAATCCAAATCTGCTTGGCGGATACTTCGTTGCCGGTTTACCTGCCGTTTTGGGATGCGGATTAATCTTGTGGGTAAAAAAATATTATAAACTTGCCGTTATCTTTTTTATAGGTACATTTTTAGGTACAACAGCGCTCATATATACCGGATGCAGAGGGGCATACCTTGCATTTATTGCAATGCTCATTGCGATAACCGGAATCGGATTAAAATTCTTTTGGGCAAACTATAAAAAAATCTGTACCGCAATAATTGGATTCGGGGTAACAATGGTTTCCGCATTAATAATTGCAAGTTCTTCGCTGAGAGCAAGAATTTTCTCAATTTTTGCAATGAGATCGGATTCGTCTAATTCGTTCAGATTTAATGTATATCAAGCTTCATGGCAAATGTTTAAAGATAACTGGCTTTTAGGAATCGGTATCGGCAACAAAAATTTCAGAGAAATCTACGGACTTTATATGAAAACCGGTTTTGATGCCCTGAGTGCATACAACATTTACCTTGAAACAGCAGTAGAAAGCGGAATTTTCGCACTTATCACATTTTTAATATATTTAGGATTACAGATTTATAATTCATTAAAATTTATATTTACATCAAAGGAAACTGTTGAAGTTTTGCTTGTTATAACAGCATTTCTTTCACTTGTCGGCTTAATGGCGCACGGATTTGTAGATACTGTATTTTACCGCCCCCAAATACAGATAATTTTCTGGGTTATGATGGCAATAATCACAGTAGCCGCCGAAAGAAATTAAAAGCAGTTCTTCGCCACTACCGTTTCGCCTGCGTTAGCGGGAGTTACTTGCATAGTAACTCATTCTCCGCGAACCGTACGTTTCCCTCTCAAAAACAATTATCAATTGTTTTCTCGGCAGAGTGCTGTCTAATACACCACTCAAAACTTTTGCTCACGTACTTTGTCGTAAAAGTTTTTCGGACATTAAGATTAGATAAAGACAAGCCGTATGTCTGAACGTGTGTGGTAGAATAATCTTGTAGGATAGCATGACAACAAGAAGAAAAGGAGATTTTATGATACCTATTTTAGATTCAAAAAGACAATACGCAAAAATCGGTTCAGAAGTTGAAAAAGCCGTATGCGAAGTATTACGTTCTGGCTCATATATCTTGGGCAACAACTGCAAATCATTAGAAAGTGAACTTGCACAATATATCGGCTGCAAATATACCGTAGGTTTAAACTCAGGTACCGATGCACTTCATTTAGCTTTGAGAGCATTGGATATCGGCGCCGGTGATGAAGTTATTACTGTTGCGTTTACATTCGTTGCAACTACGGAAGCTATCGGAATCGTTGGTGCAAAACCTGTTTTTGTAGATATTGATCCTGATACATTTAACCTTGACGCTTCAAAACTTGAAAGCGCAATAACTCCAAGAACAAAAGCAATCATCCCGGTTCACCTCTACGGTCAGCCTTGCGATATGGATAAAATCATGGATGTTGCAAGAAGACATCACTTACACGTAATTGAAGACTGCTGCCAGGCAATCGGTGCTAAATACAAAGGCCAAATGGTAGGTACTTTTGGCGACTTCGGATGCTTAAGCTTCTACCCTACAAAGAACCTTGGCGGTATGGGTGACGGCGGTTTAATCATGACAAATGATGAAAAACTCCGTGACCGCGTTGTTGCATTAAGAAACCACGGCGGTGCAATTCGTTATCACCATGACGAAATCGGTATTAACAGCCGTCTTGATGAAATTCAGGCAGCAATTTTAAGAGTTAAACTTAACTACATTGACGAATGGAACAGCCAAAGACGTGCTCACGCATACAGATATAATGAATTGTTTGCAGGCTGCTCTGATATTCAGACACCAAAAGAACTGGATAATACATACTGCGTTTACCACCAGTACACAGTAAAAATTCCTAACAGAGATGAAGTCCACAAAATGCTTCAGGAACGTGGTATAGGTGCAATGTTATATTATCCTATTCCTTTACACTTACAAAAAGTTCATGAATACTTGGGTGTCGGCAAAGGTTCACTCCCGGTATCCGAAAAGAACACCGAAATGGTAATTTCTTTACCTATGTTCCCTGAATTAACCGATGAAGAACAAATTCAGGTTGCATCAACTTTGAAAGAATGTATTGAACTTTCTAAATCAAAAGTCGGTGTATAGCCAAAATCAGACAACAAAAAACCTCCTGTATGATATACAGGAGGTTTTTTTATAATCGTTTATCAGTAACTATTTTGCCTTGCTTACTGTTTCAAACAATACTTGGAAAGCATCTTTGTCATTAACAGCCAAATCAGCTAACATCTTTCTGTTAACGATAACGTTTGATTTTTTGCAAGCATTAACAAAACGGGAATAACTCATTCCGCGTTCTCTTACAGCAGCATTAATTCTGATAATCCAAAGACGGCGCATATTACGTTTTGTAGCACGTCTGTCTCTGTATGCATATTTTAATGCTTTCATTACGGCAATATTAGCAACTTTAAATATTCTGCTTCTTGCACCGATAAAACTTTTTGCAAGTTTAAGTATCTTTTTATGTCTTTTGCATCCGACATTTCCACGTTTTACTCTCATTTTTCACACTCCTATCTTGAATACTTCTTGTAAGGTAACTCTTTGGAAATCAATTTTCTGTGGGAATCTGAAATAGAAACCACCTGGAAAATCTTCCGTTTTCTTGATTCGGATTTGTGTTGGAGCAAGTGTCCGATACCTGCTTGTCTTCTTGTGATTTTTCCTGTCGCAGTAACTTTGTAGCGTTTAGCGGCAGATTTGTGTGTTTTCATTTTTGGCATTTTCTTCTCCTTTATGTTTTGAAAAGTATTATATAAAATAACAGGCATACCAAAGCCGTGCTATTTATGAGAACAATAATACATGGTGAATTTTTATTATCAAGAGCAAAATGAGAATTTTACGTAATAAAACATTACATTTTCTTGCGGAGGATAAATCTTTTAGATATAGTGTAGGCATGGAGTATACAGATTAGGAAGGTGTATTAAATGGAAAACGGGGTTAGTTTGTTTGACAGTATTGATTTAAACAGCGAAATTTCCACTGTTAATGAAAATTCTTCACAAGCGGATGGAAATATAAGCAGTGAAGAAGATTTCGCCTATATTGAAAACGGTTTTATCGTTGATGTATCCAATTCAAGAAAAATTTCAGATGTAATCTATCAGTTGAGTTCCGTACTCGATTTGCCTGAAGCAAGAGAAAAACAGGTTTGTATCAAACTGGGTTCAATAGATTTAACATCATCTCAGATATTGAGTATAAAGGCTCTTGTTGAAACAATGAATTCAGAAATTGCTTTTATTTCAACAACATCTGATATTACTGAAGCTTCCGCTAAAGAAATAGACGTTAAAGTTTCAAAACTTGAAAACAAAATCACAACACCAAGTTTTGACAACACAAAAGAGGGAAGCGCCGAACTTGAAAAAGCATTGGATAAGATATTCGGCGGAGTATCCTCAGAAGCTCAGAAAATTAAAAACAAAATTTCACAATTTGCAAAAAACGGCATGGCAAAAGTTGCCGAAACTAACGCAGAAAGCAATATTATTTCTACGTCACAGTTATCTGAAAGCAATCCTTCCTCCGCTGATGACGGTATCGGAACTGAAGTAGATGATTTTAAGCAATATGATGAACTAAACAAAGAACTTGCAGAAGCTAATAGAGTTGCAGAAATTGAAGAAGAAAAACTTCTTAAAGAGCTTAATGAAAAAATGATTTTGACGGAAAAATTGCCGACATTATACATTCAAAGAACACTGCGCTCAGGACAAAGCATTACTGCTGACGGAAATATCGTTATTGTAGGCGATGTAAATCCCGGCTCAGAAATTAAAGCCGTAGGTGATATTACCGTTTGGGGAGTTTTGGGCGGTATCGCACACGCCGGAATTGAAGGAAACAGATTTGCAAAAATTCGTGCGTTAAGCATGAATGCAATACAATTGAGAATAGCAGACGTTTTTGCCAGACGTCCTGACGGAGATAATATTCCGTATATTCAAAAGTCAGACACTTACATACCTGAGGTTGCAAGTGTTGACGGCAACAACATAATAATACACAAGATGATTAACAAATAAGGAGAAATAATGACCGGTCGAGTTATTGTAATTACCTCCGGAAAAGGGGGAGTAGGAAAAACAACCACAAATGCCAATATTGGTACGGCACTTGCCCGAGCAGGTAAAAAAGTGGTTATGATTGACACAGATTTAGGCTTAAGAAACCTGGATTTGCTGTTAGGATTAGAAAACAGGATTGTTTATACAATCGTTGATGTTGTAGAGGAAAGATGCAAACTTAAACAGGCTCTTGTTAAGGATAAGAAAAATCCTAATCTTTGCCTGTTAGCTGCAGCACAAACGCGTGATAAATCAGCGGTTACAGAAGAGCAGCTTAAGGATATCTGCGATCAGTTGAAAGAAGATTATGATTTTATTCTTGTAGACTGCCCTGCAGGTATTGAGCAAGGCTTCCAAAATGCCGTTGCAGGCGCATCTGAAGCTATAGTTGTTACAACGCCTGAAATGTCCGCTGTCAGAGACGCAGACAGAATAATTGGTTTACTGGAAGCAAAAGAAGAAATAAAATCTTACAGACTTCTAATTAACCGTGTTCGTCCGAATTTAGTAAAAACAAACGACATGATGAGCGTTGATGACGTTGTTGAAATTCTGAGCGCAAAATTAATCGGTATAATTCCTGAAGATACAGGAATTATTACATCAACTAACAAAGGTGAACCTATTGTAAATGATGAAAAATCATTAGCGGGACGCGCATATAAAAATGTTGCACAGAGAATTTTAGGGGAAGAAGTTCCATATTTAGATTTGGAGGCTGAGACAAGCATGGTCGCCAAAGTAAAAAAGTTTTTTGCAGGTCTTGTCGGTAAGGAGAAACAATAATGGATTTATTTGCAGATATTTATAATAAAGTTATAGGTTTCTTCCGCAAGACTGATGCCGAAGAAACTTCAAAAGATACTGCATGCAACAGATTACGTGTTGTTTTAATGCAGGACAGAACGAACCTCAATCCGCAATTATTGGAGCGCATGCGTTCTGAATTAATTGATTTGTTATCAAAATACGTTGAAATGGATAAAGAAGCACTTGAACTGAATTTTGAGCAAGAGGGCGAACAAATGGCTCTGATGCTTTCTATCCCGGTTTTGAGAGCAAAATCTGAAGAAGATATTGAAAAAGCACTTCAAGAAAGTGACAATAAAACTTCCGAAGATAATGAGGAAGATTCGGAAGACGAAGAAAAGCCTAAAAAACGCAAATCAAAAAAAGCGGAAACATCTGAAGATTCTGAAGAAACCTCAGAAGAAGAACAAACAGATGAACCTGTTGAAGAAGAAACTGAAACTTCAGAAGAAACGGAAACTTCAGAAGAAACGGAAGAAAAAACAGAAGATTAATTAGGTTTCAAATAATTAAGAGAGGGGCGGATTGATTAAAATCAATCCGCCCCTTTTATCATAATATTTTCATAGTATATTATGCAGCGTTTGCAACTTCTTCAGCTTCAGGTTTCAACATAACATTTTTTGCTGCTTCTGCTTGTGCTTCAAGAGCCGCTTTTTTCTTAGCTTCCTTATTATTTGTGATATATTTATTCATCTTCGGAATACCGAAACCAAGTATCAAGCCGGAGAATAAGTAGCCGGCAAATTGAGCACCGTTCAACTTCCAGAGTTTTCTTCTGGTTATCTTATCAGCCTTAGGCAACTTCTTGATTAATTCGCTGAACTTGAGTGCTTTTCCGTTTTCAACAACAGAGATACCATGTCCTCGCAGAGCTTCAAGAAGAACTTCATCTCTTGTCTTGATATTGGCTTTTAATATACCTTTACCAGGATGATAATTTATCAAGTCTTTATCAAGCCATTTTGCAACGCCTTTAGCAACAACGTTTCCGAGCAACAACCAGCTTATAAAGCCGAGAGTGTCTTTTCTTGCAGATTCACCAAGTTCATTACCGTTTCTTGCAGATAAGAATCTTGAACAAATAGTAAGACCGTAAACAGCCTTAAACTGATCAAGTGTAGGTACCATACCTTTGTACTGGATTTTACTCAATATTTCTGCAGGTTTTGTACTGATAGTAGCAAATGCACCTATCAGGAATGCAACTGCTGCAAGAACTTTGGTTACTTTAAATCTTGTAGAATTATCTTTTTCACCGCCGCCTACAAAATCATCACTTCCGGTTCTTTTCTTGGTTAAATATCTGTTAATCGGCTGAATTGACATACCGATAGCAGAAGCAATACCAAGTCCTGCAAGAGAACGGTATTTATTAAATCTTTTCATTGATTTGAGAAATTCGGTCGGGTTTTCAACAACTTTTTCCTGCAGGAATGTTTTTGAAACAGAATAAATATTTTCAAGAACATTTTTCAATTCAAGTCCGTCAACAGCGGTTTTGATTCCTTTTAATCTGATTTCTGCTTCAGCACCGGTTGTTGAAGTAATGATATTGTGTATGAATTTTTCGGTTTCTTTATTGATTTTGAATTCACCGGATTCTCTTATTTCTTTTTCAAGTCTGTCTACAATGATTTTCTGAGTATCTTTCGGAATACCTACCCAGCCTTCGGCAGTAGCATTAACATTTGAAGGGTTAAAACCTTCAATAGAATCAACAACATGTTCCAGGAACGGTCTTAATTCTTTATTTTCACTCCACGCTTCGCCAAAATTATCCAAAAGCTTATCGCCGGCAAAAATTTTGTTAAATTTTACACCATATTTCGGATTAAAAGCTGTAGCAATTAAAGCACCTGCACCTGCACCATACAAACCTACAGAAGCATGGTTTAACGAACTTGAAGATTCTCTGCCTCCGGTTTCAAGTCCGGCATCTATACCTCTTGAAAAGTCAACTGCTGTCCTTGGAATTACCATAGAACCTACATCAACACCGACAGCACCCCAAGCTTTGTTGGTATCTAAAAAGCGCAGAACAGTGTCTATACCGTTACCGAAATTCGGCTGCGGTTTTGCTGTTCTCTTATTTTCAATTTTTGCTGATACACTATTTATATTCATGCGGCTTTTCCTATATTTTGGGTTTGTATTCCTTCATTGTTATTGTTTTGTGCGTTTTGAATATCGTTATTACGTCCTGCACGGGCTTTGCTTACTGTTAACATCGGTACAAGTAAACCCAAGAGAATTAATGAGAATACTATGTTGCCTGCCTGACACCAAGAACGTAAGTTCTTCAATTGTTTCGTTGCCAGTTCATCAGATGATTTAAGACTTGTATTCTTAGCCCAGTTCAGGAATTTCTTGAAGACATTTGCATCCTGCGGAACTTCTTTAAATCTGTGTAATAATGATACATTCGGGTTATGTTTTTCTATTAATGTTGCAATTCCTTTTGCAGCATAATCACCTAAGAAATACATGCTTGCAAAGGTAGTTATATCACGAGCGGTAGATAATTTCAACTCATGTTTGTCTTCAGAAGTTGCCATTCTGCTTGCAAACGTTGATGTAGAAACTATTCTTGCCATATCCATTGACGGGAATATACCTTTGAATTCAAGCATTGCCATGCTTGGGAATTTAGACATTGAAAGTAATGCAACACCTATCATAGAAGATATAGAAACAAGTTTTTGTCTTAAAAGTGCTGACTTCTCTTTAGGAGAAAGTTTAACACCCTTTTCTTCATTTCTTTCTTTATCTTTAAATTCATCATAAATCGGTGCTCCGCGCATACCGCCGGCCGTTCTTCTTGTAATCCATCTGTTAATAGGCTGAGCAGCAATTGCAAGCGGTAAAATTATTGCCATACCGCCTAAACTTTTTGCTTTTACAAGTTTTTTAGCTTTAGAAATGTATTTAACAACATCTTTTTCTTCTTTTATGTTGTGTTTGTGCATTTCTCTGACAACTCTGATTGCGTCATCCGTCAGAGATTCAAGGTTAGAAGATAAGAATTTTTCATCTCCGTTAAACTTGATGTGTTCACTCATGTGAGTTTCGCCAACAAGTCCTCTGTATATTTCTTTAATTGTTTTCTTGAGGTTAGCATCAGAACTGTTCATTACGCAATCTGTCATGCGGCGTGCATATTTATCAATATCGGTAACTGACTTGAATTCGGTAAGTCCGTTTTTAGCAACATTACCGTCAGCACCGGAAAGATCTGATAACATATTTCTGAACGCATTAAAGATTTTTTCTTCTTCCGTTCCGTTTGCACCGACATAGTATTTTGATATCTTATCCAATGCCTGACTATCTGCCCAAACATTAGACAGTTTGCTGCCTTTGAATTCTTTGCCTAAAATAGGTCTCTGTATAAGTTTTGCAACACCTGCTACAACAAAGCCCGGTAATAAGCAGTTAATTAAAAGCCCTGAGCTTTCACGTCTAAACGCTTCCGCACCAGCCAATACATTTGCTTTACGGCGCTTTTTTCCGTTTTCATTTTCAACTTTAGGACCTGAAAATGTTTCAATTATACTTCTTGGAACAATTGCAGTTGATAAATCCAAAACAGAAACATTCAGCATAGGGAATTTTTCACAATGCTGCAAAAGATTAACAACGATATCCCCCGCACCTTTGAAGTTAGGAGCCTGTTTGTCAGGCACAGCTTTCTTATCAACACGGGTTAATGCATTGTTTCTATTTGATATTTCGCTTGTTTCAAGTCTTGTTATCATAAATTACTACACACATCCAATATTTTAAGGGGTTGGGTATACACTGATTTTAACAGATATACAAAATAATAAAACACCCTCAAAACAAAAATTGCCTAAAAAATGCAAAATATTAAGCAAATGTAAACACATTTTTAAAAATATTTATCTAAAGATAAAAAACTTTATTATTTTTTTGTATTTTTAACTAAATATTTAAACACACAGTAAAATAGCGTGCTCAAATTACCCATTTTATACCCAATTTTCTGTGTAAATTTTTGTAAAGTTGATTGTAAAAAATACACTTATATGCGCAAAATAACACTAAAATATAAAAGTAAAAGCAGTTCTCAGCCACCTCCGCTCCGCTGAACCGCGAACCGTACGTGGCTGCGCTGTCTAATACGCCACTCAAAACTTTTGCTCAAGTACCTTATCGCAAAAGTTTCTCGGACAAAGAAAAATATCAGGAGGCTTTATGGGGTTCGGTAAAATTAATATCATGCCTGACAGCGAAGGTTTTTACGGCAATTACGGGGGACAATTTGTACCTAATGAGCTTAAAAAAGAATTTCAAAAAATAGCTGAAACTTTTTTAAACTGCATAAAAGAAAAAGAATTCAACGATGAACTCAATGATTTACTTGAAAATTACGCAGGCCGTCCAAGCCCTGTATATTACGCAAAAAATCTGTCTGCTAAGTATAACTGCGGAATTTATTTAAAAAGAGAAGACTTGAACCATACAGGCGCACACAAAATAAACCATTCTTTAGGTGAAGCACTGCTTGCAAAAAGAATGGGAAAATCAAAACTTATTGCGGAAACAGGAGCCGGACAGCACGGAGTTGCAATTGCAACAGCAGCAGCCATTACCGGACTTGAATGTGATATTTATATGGGCGAAATAGATATAGTAAAAGAAAAACCGAATGTTGAAAGAATGAAAATTCTTGGTGCCAATATAGTACCCGTCTCTGACGGAACTAAAACTCTTAAAGAAGCGGTTGACGCATCATTTAACGCTTATTTAAAAGAATATAATACTGCAATGTACGCAATAGGTTCGGCTGTAGGGCCTTATCCTTTCCCTATGATAATTGAATATTTTCAGTCTGTTATCGGCCGCGAAGCAAGAGAACAGTTTTTAAAACAGGCAGGTAAGCTTCCCGACTGCATAATCGCGTGCGTAGGCGGAGGCTCAAATGCCATCGGGTTATTCAGTGGATTTATAGAAGATGAAAGCGTTGACATATACGGAGTTGAGCCTTTGGGAAGAAGTTCCGCCGCAGGAGATAACGCCGCAAGTATGAATTTCGGCAAAGACGGAATAATTCACGGATTCAAATGCAAAGTTTTACAAGATGCTGACGGCAAAATTACCAATGCCTATTCTGTCGCAAGCGGACTTGATTATCCCGGAGTAGGCCCTAAACATTGTTATCTGGCAGAAATCGGGCGTGTAAAATATGATGTTATAGACGATAATGAGGCAATAAATGCGTTTTATGAATTATCAAAAGCCGAAGGTATAATTCCTGCACTTGAAAGTTCTCACGCGGTAGCGTACGGACTTAAACTGGCCAAAACAGGAAAATATAAAGACATGCTCATAAATTTATCAGGCAGAGGGGACAAGGATATTGAATTTGTTTTAAGCAAATTCAATTGTTGATAAAACAATAAAAATAATATATAATTCGGTTATGAAATCAAAACAATATGACTTACCTGCTTTATCACTAAACGATAAAATTGAGCTTTTCGGAGCTTTCAGCAACTATTTGGATGCCTCTATTCCGCTGAATACAGCACTTTTTCAAATGGCGGAATACACAAATAATGTTCAGATTAGAAGAATTATAAACCTGATTTTAAAAGAGGGAGCGGCGGGAGTTAATTTTACCGATACAATACTCAAGTTCAAGAAAACTTTGGGAGCGGCATACTGTAACCTTATCTCCGTCGGCGTTCAAACCGGAGAATTACCACAGATTTTAAAGGATATAAACGATTTACTCTTACGACAACGGGAATTCAAATCTACCGTAATAAGGTCGTGTTCATATCCTGCATTTCTGCTGGTATTGTTAATCTTGTCTGTAATATTGCTTGTATGCGTTATACAACCGAAACTTGCAGCATTTACGGCTTCAATGACCGGAGATGCAAGCAGTCTGAAAATTGCGTCATTCGGAATGGAAAGTTTTATAAATATTTCGGCAATTATAGGAGTTATATCGGTTGCATTATTTTTCATGTCCAGAAATTTAATTCAGAGTTTCACTACCGAAAAAGGTTTAAAATTACCTTTATTCGGAGCCGCAATAAAATATTACAACCTGTCAACTTTCTCAAGATTACTGGCAATTTCTTACAAAGCAGGAATACCGATTACGCAGGCAATAATTCTTTCTGCCGATGCAATTCCTAATACTTTTATGCGTGATAAGTTTATCAAGTGTTCGGCACTGGTATCTCAAAAGCCTATTGCAAAACTATTCGGCACAACAGGCCTTTTCCCGAATGATTTAATAATGAAAATAGAATCCGGTGATGTATCCGGTAATCTGGATAAAGTTTTTTTTGATATAAGCAACACAATAAATCTTAAGCTTGAAATGGCAATAACTTCAATACTAAAACTTCTGGAGCCGACCTTACTTGTTTTAATCGGTTGTGCTGTCGGATATTTTGCGTATTCTGTACTCAGTACCGTTTACGGAAGCCTTTTGGCACTGTAATTAAATCTCAATATCCTTCATCATATTTATAAGTGTTGATATTGTTGTATCCATAGAAACCAAATCCGATGTTTTCTGCTGTAAAAAGGCATTTATCTGAGGCATCATTTGAATTGCAACATCAAGTTTCGGGTTTGTTCCCGGCTGATACATACCGACATCAATTAAATCTTTATTTTCTCGATACATTGACATCAAAGTTCTCATTTTGGCCGCCGCCGCCTTATGTTCAGGTGACGCAACAACAGCCATAAGACGGGAAATACTTCCCAAAACATCAATCGCAGGATAATGGTTACTTTCGGCGACTTTTCTGGATAAGAAAATGTGACCGTCAACAATACCTCTTACAATATCAACTATCGGGTCTGTAATATCATCGCCTTCCATCAAAACTGTATATAAAGCGGTAATAGAGCCTTTTTCACTGTTGCCGGCACGCTCAAGAACTTTTTGCAGCCATGAAAATATAGAAGGCGGATAACCTTTCATTGTAGGAGGTTCGCCAAGTGATAAACCTACTTCACGCCCCGCCATTGCGCAACGTGTAACGGTATCCGTCATAAGAAAAACCTTTTTCCCCTGATCCCTGAAATATTCGCATACTGCAGTTGCTGCAAGTAAACATTTTTGACGGATTAAAGGCGGTTTATCACCTGTTGCACAGACAACAACCGAGCGTTTCATACCCTCAACACCCAAAGAATCTTCAATGAACTCTTTAACTTCACGGCCACGTTCTCCTATCAGCGCAACTACGTTAACGTCTGCATCCGAATTTCTTGCAATCATACCAAGCAGGGTACTTTTACCGACACCAGAACCCGCAAAAAGACCAAGACGCTGACCGCATCCCATTGTAAGACAGGAATCTATCGCACGAACTCCGGTTGAAAACTGTTCGGAAATTATAGGACGCTCAAACGGCCCCGGCGGCGGCCCCTCAATAGAACGCCAGGTAGCTCCTGACAAATCTAACGGTTTTCCGTCAAGCGGGATACCCATCGGATCAATAAGTCTTCCAAGCAAAAAATCACCCACCGGAATAGTTATAGGCGCACCGGTTGAAGTTACAAGACTACCCTGACCTATACCGTTACCATCCAATAACAGCAATAACTGTGCTACTTCACCTCTAAAGGCGGATACTTCAGCAGGCTTAAGTTCACCCGTATTCGTTTCAATGTAGCATAAATCGCCTATTTTCAACCCCGGAAGCTTAACTTCAACCGTTAACCCTAGAAGTTTGGAAACAGTACCTTTAAACTGAAACAATGTAGTGTCTTCAAGTTTTTCATGAACACGCTCTTCCAGTTTTTTTAATCTTGTTATATCAAGTTCCGCCATACTCTAAAATTATAATTAATATTTGACAATTATCAAATTTGTTAAGTTTACCTAATACATCAAGCTTGATATCAACGGTAAAAATTCCGGCAGAGAAATATTAATGCAATCAAAGTCTTTTATATTAATTTCTTCTTCCGCAGCAAGTCCGGCAACGTAAAAACTCATCGCAAGACGGTGATCTTTATGAGAGTCCAGTTCACAACCGCCACTGATTTTATTTTTACCGATAATTTCAAAACCGTCTGATAGTTCTTTGATTTCAATACCCGTCTTTTTAAGCTCATTGCACAGTGCCGAAATTCTGTCGCTTTCTTTATTTCTCAAATCCTGAGCATCTCGAACAACCGTTTTACCCTCAGCCTGCGAAGCCAATACTGCAATAACAGGTATCTCATCAATGAGGCGGGGTATAATATCGCCTTTAATTTCCGCTCCTTTCATATCCGGAGAATAACACACCCGCAAATCACCTACAGGTTCACCTGAAATTTCACGCATATCAATAATTTCCAGATTTCCGCCCATCTGTTTTACAACATCTATAACTCCCGTTCTTGTAGGATTTAAACCGACATTTTTAATAACTATATCTGAATTCGGAACAATAAGAGCTGCTGCAATAAAAAATGCCGCTGACGATATATCGCCCGCAATCTCAATATCTTTAGGAATTAATTGAGATTTGCGCACAACCGTTTTGTTATCAGCCGTCTCAATATCGGCATCAAGATATTTCAGCATTAATTCGGTATGATTTCTGGATTTATATGACTCTGTAAAAATTGTTTCTCCGTCTGTTTGGATACCCGCCAGCAAAACCGCCGACTTAACCTGCGCTGATGCAAGTTTTGAAATATAATTGACAGAATGCAGTTTCCCGCCCCTTATATAAAGAGGTGCACAGCCGTTTTCAGAAGTTATCCGAGCCCCCATAAGCTCTAACGGCTCTATTATGCGCTTCATTGGCCTTTTGGAAAGGCTTTCGTCACCTGTTAAGACGGAATTAAAATTTTGTGCACACAAAATACCCGAAGCAAGACGCATTGTCGTACCTGAATTCCCGCAATCAAGAGGAATATCAGCACATCTCAACCCCTCACAGGAATTGATTTCCAGAGTTTTTTCATTAATATATTTATAATCCACACCAAGATTTGCAAACAAATTCAGAGTGGATTTGGGATCTTCGGCAGATGAGAAATTTTTAATTACCGCTTTACCTTTTGCCAAAGATAAAAGCATAACCGCCCTGTGCGATAAAGATTTATCCGCAGGTATTGCTATTGTTCCGCGTAACCCTTTCTTATTTGGAAAAACCGTATTCATAAAACTATATTAACAAAAATTATAATATCGGGCAAACAGGTTTGATTTTATATCCGATTAATCATATACTTTTGTAATGGAATCCGTAATCGCACTGGTGGATTGTGATTCATTCTTTGTATCCTGTGAACAATCCGTTAATAAAAATTTAAAAATGAAACCCGTCTGTGTCCTTTCAAATCGTGACGGATGCGTAGTTGCACGCTCAAAAGAAGCAAAACAAATGGGTATAAAAATGGGGATGCCTTACTTTATGGCGAAAAAGGAATTTCCCGATGCAATTTATCTTTCGGGAAATCACGAATTATATAGTGAAATCTCTCATAAAGTAATGGACTTATTAAGAGAATACTCTCCCATTGTTGACGTTTATTCCATAGATGAAGCTTTTGTGGATTTAACCGGCCTGGAACGCTTATACAAGAAAAATCCTGTTGAAATTGCCCGATTTATAAGAAATGAAATTGCAGAAAAAATTGATATTCCCGTTTCAATAGGGATAAGTTCATCCAAAACCCTTGCAAAACTTGCATCCGATAAAGCAAAAAAAATTGAAGGCGGAATTCATTACATCGGCAAAGAAAACTTAAAAGAAGAATTAAGAAATACATCCGTTGACGATATATGGGGTATCGGACGACAGCTCACGATTTTAATGAGAAAAAACGGGATATTAACGGCAAAAGAACTTGTAAATAAAAGCGATGAATTTTTAAACAGTTTAATGGGAATACGAGGAATTGAACTTAAACATGAACTTATGGGAGAAAATGTTTCTCCGCCTACAAACATCGTTGAAGCCCCAAAATCAATTCAGCAAACATCGGCTATGAAAAAATTCACCTCAGATGAAGATTTTATAAAAAATTCAATAAATTACCACATTCACAGAGCTTGCGTAAAACTACGCAGACACAATCTAAAAACTTCAATAATAGGTGTTATGCTGAGAACAAAAGATTTCAGAGTGTTTTCGAAAAAATATATCTGCGAAAAGCCCCTTGATTTTGAACTTGAAATTTCAAAAATCATCTTTGACCTTTTTGAAAAAATATACTCTCCGGAAATTGTTTACAGAAGCACAGGAGTGTTTTTTGAGAAACTTACAAGCCGTTCGGAAGAGCAGGCAAGTCTTTTTTCAGATAATCTGACAGATTATAAAAAAGATAATCTGACAAAATGTATAGACAAACTTGAAAATAAATTCGGAAAAGATATTATTCAGGTCGGATTTGTAAAATCAGATATTTGATTTTATAAAAAAAATATGATACAATTCGCCTATGATTAAGAGAATTATTTATTTAATTATTTTATTGTTACTGTCTCTGATGCTGGTTGAAAAAATCAGAAACAATGTTGCCGACAGATTTGTTTATCCTATGGTGTATAACATAGGTATGAAGAATAACAACGCTGCGATTCTTCTTGCGAGCGGGAAAATAAAACAAGACATCGGCCAATACGAAAATGCCAAAGTTGTATATACATATGTTGTTCAGCATCCGGAACTTATGAAACAAAAAAATGCTGAAGAAAAAGCATATAATTACCTGGGCAATGTTTTTTATCTTTTGGCAGATTACTCAAATGCCGCAAAATCATACTATCTGGTACTCAAAAAAGATCCTACCAACAGAGAAGCTTTTTTGAAATTTATCCGTATTAATATGGCATATGGCAATGTAGAGCCAATTATACCTTTGATGAATTCCTATGTTGCAAGAAGACCTACCGATACAACAGGCTATACGGAACTATGCGCAGCACATGGGCGTCTGGGAGATTTTATCACTGCCAGAAAAAATTGCCAAATGGCAATAAAGCATGGCCGCAACAACGCAAGAGCTCACTACGATTATGCTGTATTACTTGAAGAAAACAACTTCGGACCTGATGCTGAAAAAGAATTACAACTTGCAAAAAAAATACAACCTGATATTAAATCAAGGAAAGAACTTGAAGAATTGTTGTTCAAATATAAAGAACAACTGGGTAAATAATTAATCAACCCATTCGAATGATTTTACAAACCCGCTTTCATTAATATCTCCGTTGATTATTACCATGAAAAATCTGTAGATATTGTTTATTTCGTTTGACATAGGTATTTTGGCTATCTCATCGGAAAACTCATTTTCTTTTTCACGATTTACCATAGGTATTGTCTTAAGCAATGTATTCAACGAAAGGTTTTTCACTTTGTTAATCATTGTTGTTACTTCTTTTGAAAGACTGCCAAATACTCTGAAATCCGCAATTGAATTATCTAAATTATAATTTCCCGTAATATACAGGTTTAAATCTTTCCCGTTAGAATAGATATTTATATCATCAGCTACACCATCCGTAATTTTGAAATCGCCTTTAATATTTTTAAATTCACCTGATTTTAACGGTGACAACAAATCAATTACGCCATTTATCGTTAAACCGGTAAGACCTCTATTGATAAGGTTTCCTGCCTTAAGTAAATATTCAAGTGATCCTAATTTAGGCATTTTTCCGTTTTGAATATCAAAATAACCGTCACCGGATAATGTTGACAGACAAACTTTCTCATTTTCCGCATTACAGTTCAGACTTATTTTACCGTTTGCAAGACCGTATATTTGTCCTTTAAGATTAAAAAGTGTTTCGGCTATGTTTGCAGCATCCGCCTGGTTCAAATTCATAACCAAACTGAGTTTATTGTCGTCATAACGGTGGGTAATGTTACCGTCAACACTTCCGTCAGCCATATTAAATCTGAAGTTTTTAACATTTAAAACTTTGTCTTTATCTATTTCAACATTGCCCGAAAAATTCTGTGCTTCAATTTTATCTATCACAATTCTGTCGGCAGTGAGCGTAGAATTATGAATTATAAAATTTGTATAATCAAACGGCTGAAATTCAAAAAGCTCATTATGAATTTTAAAATTCGTTTCTTCAATATTTTTAAATTTATTATGAATTTGCCCCAAATCAAGCTCTGCGAGGTGGACATTTACATCTTCCGCAACAAACGGCAGAGTAAAATCATTCTTTAATCTTGCCGATATATCAACTTCATTGGTTACAACATCACCTTTGGAAACAACATTAATATGTTTAGGTGTAAAATTCATATTTATACTGTTGATGTTACTTTCAAAAAATGGGAGACTAACCGAAGATATGTCCAGTTTACCCAGAACTTCCGGCTTCAATGATGTTCCGTTAAGTATCAAATCCGAAGTAAACACGCCCTCTTTTACAAACGGTTTCCTGAAAATTATATTGAAAATCTTGGCATCTACAGGAAGCAATGACTTGATTTTCAGATTGTTGAACTTCAGTACATTATCTTTTTGAGTATCTATAGCTCCGCTAACTTTTAAAACAGGAATGGTACTTTCCTTATCATTCAACGACTGAACAACTTTGTTATAATTTATGTCATTAATTTTTATTTCTTTTGGCCCTATCGCTATATCGGAATTAATCTTAACCGCATCCGATTTATCACCTATAGTTGCCCCAAGATAGTATAAAGACGCATCTTTATCTAAAAGCACATCCGATTTTATACCCAGATTATTACCTGAGCCCGTTACCTTTGTATTAACCGAAACATTACCTTTAACCTTAACAGGATAAAGTGCGTTTTTATTAAATGTTTCATCCAGAAAGTCCTGAACCGGTTTGGCCATTAAATTAAAATTGTAATTTGATAATCGGTTACCGGAAAAACCTGCATGGCCGTCAAGCATTACCGGCATCTCATAAATCCTTGCATTCACTTTATCCGCATATAACACATTGTTTCTGAAATTCAGTTTACCGCTCAGAATTTCATTAAATTTCCTACCCGAACCGATTTTAATATTTTCAAGGTTACAATTACCATTTAAATTGTTATTCTGAACGCGCATCGCCACATTAATTTTACCGCTCATCTGCTCAATATCATCTGCGTATGAAGCAAATAATCCCGCATGTTTTAAAGTATCAACATTTATGTTTTCCAAATCAAAATCTTTCAGATTAAAAATAGCCGAAACCGAACGTTTTGGAGAAAACAAGTTATAAACAGCTCCGCCGGTTTTCAAATTCAGGCTATCTAAATTCAAAATAAAATCCGTAAATTTTAAATCAGAATGATTTAATAAATATTTTACATCTTTAAACTGCTTATTGGCAGAAGTCAATTTGCCGTCTAAAAATATATTATCGTAATTAATATTTTTTACACCGCCCGAGTATTTAAGCTTGAAATCAGTATAAAGAGTCGGCAAAAAGTTTATAAAATCATCCGATTTCAAAAATGTCAGAATTGTCCTCTGGATATCAGCAGGCAGCAGCATTGTAAGATCTATTACCCTGAAATCATCCCCTTTTACGGCAATATCCGCATTATCCCCTCTGATTTTGCCGTCAATATAGATTTTTGATTTATTGATTACCGCATATAAATTAAGCAGTAAGTCTTCTCTTTTTAAGGATACAGGGCCAAAAATATTAGAAAGTTCCACAGGCAAATCCTTAATTTTAATTCCTGCGGAATTAAGTGTCAAATCAGTATCAACAAACGTATTCTTGTTGATTTTCATATCATGAACATTTTTTAAATTACCATATATTCGAAGTTTGACATCACCGGTTCCGCTGACCTTGTTCAATTTTTCAAAATATATTTTAAATACATCCAGCATAGGACTGTCTTTTATTTCAGAAAATACAGTTGCCAGATTTTGTGATACCGTATCGGCACTAAAATCAAATTTGCCGTACAAACTGCAAGCACCTTTAATATTTACCGGCCGAGAATTTAACGTAGCATTTTTTGTTTCAAACAGAGTATCCTCACCTGAAAAAGATAGCTTACCCTCCATATTTTTCACAACAATATCTGGCATCTCAACAAAAGAGGCCGTACCACTGCGGAAATTGAAAGCGCCTGTAATATTTGGTTCGGCACGATTCCCGCTGACATTTATGTCAATATTACCGATCCCGTTGATTTTCATAACAGGAACAGGTCCAAAATACAGTTTTAAAACATCCTGAAGCGGATTTACAATAGTTTGAGCAGTTTCCAAATCAATATTTTCGGTTGATTTGACATTCAAAAGACATCTTTTGTCACCATATAAATTAAAATTTCCCTTTGCCCTGACATATTCTTTATACGCAGTAGGAACAAAGGTATCCAGCGTCATATTATCACCATTAAATAAAAGCTTGACAGTTGCTTTCCGGGCATTTTTAATAGGTTTTACAACGTACAAATCAGAAACCAGAATATTCCCTGTCACATCCGGAGTCATCAGATCACCGTCAATATCAAGATGGCCCAAAATCTTACCGGATACAACATTTTTCTTTAATTCGCTTAAATCAAATTCTTCTATTGTATCTTTTAACGGAGGCAAAAGATTTACCGCCTCAGATAAATCCGATTTATCAATTGACACTGTCAAAGTATTTTTAATATTTTTCATATCCGATAAATCAATATATCCGTACATTTCACCTTTAATAAGCTCCGATAAGACTTTCATTGTTTTAATATCAAGTTTGTTATCAGCAAAAATCATATTGCTTTTGAATGTTAATGGTTTTGTCAGATATATCGGCGGTTTATCATCTTTAAAATTAATTTTAATATTATCGCACAAGGAATTAACAACCATATACGTTTCGCCATCTTTGTCAACGGTTGCGGATATAGTTCCCGCTGTAGCTTCTATTTCATCGTAAATTTTATTGATAAATTTTGAAAATATTTCCAGCCTCAGATTATTTACATTTGATTTGAGAAAAGTGCTTTTTATATTCTTATATTTTAGAGGCAGTTTCAAATCCGTACTGAGAGAAATATAACCGGCATCATCTCCGTATAAAAGCGCTATATCAGTATCCAGATTAATTCTTCTGGATAAATTAACTTCATAAAACTTGGCACTGCCAATATTGATTTTAATATTACCGAAATATTTTTGTCCCGAAATATCAAGCTCCATTCCTGAAAGATTGAAATCTTTCAGTCTAACACGCTTTAATTTTTTCAATAATTTCGGGCTCATAACGGTTTCCGTATAATCCTGATTTATAACAACGTAAGTATCACCCGCCATGCCGTTATTGACACTTATAAGTCCGATAAATAGAGGTAATGTTCTTATTTTTGCATTGAATTTATCAACTTTTATAACTTCATTGTATTTTTTGTTTTCAAGAAGAATATTACCCGTTTTTACCGAATAACCAAGCGGAAATACCTCAGGCTTAACCTCATAATCGGATAAATTCAATTCAAAGCCCGTTTTTTTATGTATTACGGATGAAAGTTTTCCTATAAAAAAATTGCTCATCAAAACGGCGGGTATAATTGCAAAATATAAAATACAAATCCCCAATATTCCGATAAATAAAGATAAAATAATACGATATATTCTCTTCACTGAGACAATTATAACTTTAAAAAACTTTTTTTTAAAGATTACCGGTATTAATTATTTACATCAGTATAACATGCCGCCAAAAGATTACACTTTATGGGAATTATTTTATATTTCCCCAACAGGATAATATAGAAAAAGCAGGATACGAAATTATGAAACTATTAACTTATACAAGATTTCTCCGACAAAAAATAAAATTTTACGATAAACTTATCACTCCAAAAACACCCTACCACTATAACCCTTTCAAAAATAACGAAAACTCAACAACGATCGTATGGGTGGAAGATTTTAACGAAGAATAAAACCACCTTAAATGTTAAGTTTTGTAAAAATAATAAGCAAAAAAAGCAATAATTTTTCTTGAGGGTTATTAGAAATAGTACAAAACTCCCTTTCTTTTTTATAGTAACAATACGAAAACTATAAACAATACCAATAACATAACCAAAATAACCAACCTTGACCTCTCCAATACGGAAGGTCTTTTTTTTATATGTGGCGTTCCTTGGTGTTATAAAGCATCTTAGCTAATTTATCAGCTCCTTCAAAATTATGATTTCGAACGATTTCAGCAACAGTATCTCTGTCATAATCAACAAAAATGTGTTCTGCCGTAAATTCACCATTTTTTACGTCAAGTAAAAGATAGCAAGGCATAGCATCATCAGTCATTGAACGCCCGACACTGCCTACGTTTATAACCGTTTTTTTACTTGTTAACTGGTAACCGCAAGGTACGTGTGTATGACCGCAAAGAATTAAATTTGCATCCGTTGATGCACACATTTCTTCTACCAATTCTAAAGGCAAATTCGGGAAAATATTTTCATTATTTTTTCTTGGTGATCCATGTACAAGATGAATTTTTACTCCCTCAACTGTAAGTATTTTTTCTTTCGGTAAATTTTTTAGAAATTCTTTGTACTTTAACGGCAGAACGCTGACATCATACTTTAGCGCTTCTCCCATTACAGGGAAATTACCTTTTACAAGTTCGTAAATTTCATCATTATAATTTGCGATTAATTCATCGGTATTTCCCTGAATCATTTCCCAAGGTTGTGTGAGCACGAATTGCATTGTTTCAACAGGCTGAGCACCAGCCATTGCATAATCGCCCAGAGCAAAAACTCTGTCAACATCTCTATCCTGAAAATCCAAAATAACAGATGTAAGTGCGTGTAAATTTGCATGGATATCCGAAATAACCGCTATCTTCATGAATCATCTCCCTTTTTATGCTAAAATAATATTATGATTAAACAAAGAAAGTCAATAGGATTTAAAATCGGCAGTGTTGAAATAGGAAATAATGCTCCGATTTCAGTACAATCAATGTGTAACACCGACACACGCGACATAAAAAAAACTGTCCGCCAAATTGAAGAATTAACTGATGCGGGCTGCGAAATAATAAGACTTGCCGTATTGGATAATGATGCCGCATTTGCAATAAAAGATATTGTTAAACAGGTAAAAATTCCTGTTATTGCGGACATTCATTTTGACTATAAACTTGCAATTCAGGCCATAAATTCGGGAGTTCAGGCCCTTCGTTTAAATCCCGGAAATATCGGGAAACGTGAAAACGTTGAAGCAGTTGTAAAACTAGCAAAACAGCAAAAAATTCCTATCAGAATAGGCGTAAATGCAGGCTCTTTAGAAAAAAAACTTGTTGATAATAACGAACTTTCACTATCCGAAAAACTTGTTGAAAGCGCCCTTTCGCACATAAAAATTCTTGAAGATCTGGATTTCGGACTTATAAAAGTTTCCTTGAAATCTTCCGATGTTCTCACAACAATTGATGCGTACAGGCTTATTGCAGAGAAAATACCTTATCCGTTGCACCTTGGAGTAACCGAAACGGGAACTTTAAAAGGCGGACTTGTAAAATCAGCAGTAGGCATAGGTACATTGCTTGCAGAAGGCATCGGCGACACGATAAGAGTATCACTGACAGAAGATCCGGTAGAAGAAGTGCTTGCAGGATACGAAATATTAAAATCTCTGAATTTAAGGAAACATGGGGTTAATTTTATTTCGTGCCCGACATGCGGAAGAACGCAAATTGACCTGATTTCACTTGCAAAGCAGGTGGAAGAACGGTTCAAAAATATTGATAAACCGATAACAATTGCTGTTATGGGTTGTGCCGTCAACGGTCCGGGTGAAGCCAGAGAAGCCGATTTTGGTATCGCAGGCGGCATCGGAGAAGGATTAATATTCAAAAAAGGACAGATTATCGCAAAAGTTAAAGAAGAAAAACTTTTAGACAGGCTGGAAACGGAAATAAAAAATCATCTGTTTAATTCATGACAAAAGAATATTAAGTTTTTATAATACTGTTGTATAATACCGAATAAAGAAGTATAATTAAAATCCAGGAGTTTTATATATGAGAAATAAATTATTCTTAACAGTTTTACTTTCAGCATTTGCAATTCCTGCATTTGCTTATATTTCAACAAGCGATACATATTCATCGGATTTCCTTAAAACGAACGGATACTCTGATACCTTAATTAACATTGCCACTCATGAACATGATAAGGCAGTGGGCATTAAAAGTGATTATCCGAACAAAAAAGTTATTAAAAACAAAATTTTAAGAGCATTATACAATGCTTACGTTTATATTGATCCGGCAATTGAAGCTGACTTCTTAGAACACAATATTGATATGGAACCTAGTTTCTACGATCTGTAATATGATTAAAAGAATTGTCATAGCGTTATTATCAGTTATATTTACCGCTTCGCCGTCATTATGCTCCAATACAAAAACCGGAGGGGTGGAGTTTCACGACTATTTGTTTGATTATTCAAAATACAATACGGCAGAATTAAAAACGGAAGCGGGTAACTACATTAATAATGCAATAAAAGAATCAGACAAAAATACTAAGAAAAAACTCCTGCATGCCGCATTAAAAGATTACTATATAATACTCAAAATAAGCCCGAAAGATATACATTCTCTAAATCGTACCGCATACATATACGATTTGGAAGACCGTAACATGCTTGCAAAATCTTATTTTGCCCAATCCATGAACCTGGATGAAAATAATCCTGAAACAAACTATCTTGTCGGAGATTATTTTTTCAAGCGCAGAGACTTCAAAAGGGGATTAAGATACTTTACAAATGCATATGAAAACGGTTATAATACATACGACATAAATTATAAATTAGGGACAATTTACGAAAAATTGGGAGATTTGTGTAACGCCAAAAAGTTCTATGAAATTGCCTATGAAAAAGACAACTCAAAAAGTTTTTTGGCAGAAAAAATAAGGAACATGCCGGAAGAAAACCCTGAATATCACGGCAAAGGCAGAAAATAATGAAAAAAATATTAACGTGTATAATTTGTTTTTTGGTGTTTTGGACAGCCTCACCAATACTGGCTGATGATATCAAAACATTACCCGCAGGATACTACCCTTATGTAGCCAAAAAAGATGAAGTTATTTATTCGGGCTCTCAGTACCGAATAAATAACTTTGACCCTACTGCAAAAACCAATAAAGAAGGTATAAATATGCCTGGTTCAAGGGGTACAAATCAGCTTATAATATACACTTCCGCATACGGAAAAAGTACCTGTACAAACGAATACGGTTCCGAAGCTATTGTAATCGGCAATACGGTTGTGGAACTTTCGGGAGCAAATTCGCCGATACCGCCAGACGGCTTTGTAATAAGCGGACACGGAAAAGCTAAAAATTGGATAAACAGTACAATAAAAGTCGGAACAAAAGTTTATGTAGATATTGAAGGTGAAATAATTTATACTTATGATACAAGCGAAAGTTACATTTATCAGGCAGAAAACAAACTGGAAGAAACAGAACAAATTATTCAGTATTATTCCAAAAACAACCCTCAGTTTGAATCTCACGCTCCAGGCATCTATATAACTGATGCAAAAAAATACATAAAAAAAGCCAAGAGAAATCCGCAATCTGCCAAAAAGAATGTAGCTCTTGCAATTGATGCGGCAAATGACGCTTTGAGATGCACAATACCTTTTAACCCTGATGAGATGAAAGGCGTATGGCTCAGACCATACCAAAGAAATGCACAGGAAGTTAAAAGTACTGTAAAACACCTCAAATCATTAGGTATAGACACAGTTTTTCTTGAAACTTTTTATCACGGGCGTACAATTTACCCAAGTAAAGTAATGGCAACGAACGGATTTATCCCTCAAAACGAAAACTTTACGGGTTACGATCCTTTAGCGGCTTGGTCTGAAGAATGCAAAAAACAAAAAATCAAACTCCACATCTGGTTTGAAACTTTCTATATCGGAAACGAAAACCCGCAGATGAACCCGCAAAATATTCTGTTTTTAAACCCTGAATGGGGAAACAAAATAAAAAAAGACACCGACTCTGTTTATCCGTCAAAAGCGGTAACAGAGCATAACGGATATTTTCTGGATCCGGCAAATCCTGATGTTAAAAAATTTCTCACTGATTTGGTTGAAGAAATCGCCGAAACATACCATCCTGACGGAATAAATCTTGATTACATAAGATATCCTCAATCAGTTTCAGAGATGAATTCCTGGGGATTTACAAAGTATGCCAGAAATGAATTCAAACAAAAATACAGTATTGACCCCGCAGATATTCACAACAGCCAGGAACAACTTGTTAACTGGGGGAATTACAGACGCAATGCCGTAACGGAAACAGTAAAAAATATAAGCGAAATATGCCGTAAAAATAATATTTATCTCACTGCTGTAATATTTCCGGACAGACTTAGTGCTTTAACAACAAAACTTCAGGACTGGAAAGAGTGGTCAAATACAGGCATAATAGACGGTATTACTCCGTTGTTTTTGACATGCGACAGCAAAACAGCCGCAAATTCCATAAATAAAGTTATGGCCGCAATTAATCCAAATACAAAATTATATGCGGGTATTTTTGTCACATTCATAGGCGGGAGTTCAGACGATTTGATAAGACAGCTGCACATGGCCAAAAAGATGAATTTGGGAGGAGTTATTATATTTGATTATGCACACATTACAAACAAATATAATAATACAATGACAATGTTCTTCTGTGAAGATAAAGAAGTTGCAAAAATTGATGAACATAAGAAGAAGAATAAAAAGACTGTGACTAAGGTCAAAAAAGAGAAACAGGAGAAAAAGAAAAAATCCCGTTCAAAAAACACATTCAGTTTTACATAAACACTTGAAAGATTAGAAAAAATCTAATATAATAAAAGAAAAAGAAAGGATATTGAGAGTATGAACTACGGAAATCAAAAGAGAGCATTTACTATGGCAGAAATATTGCTTTCGTTGTCAATTATCGGCATAGTGGCAGCAATAACAATTCCGTCTTTGACCGGAAAAACGAGTTCAAAACAGTTTGCCGCAACATATAAGAAAGCATATTCAACGATAGCACAGGCATTGACGCTTGGCGCAACAGATGGTATGGACGCCTCAAGTGTGGGTACTAAATCTGCAAACGAACGTTCTCAATCAATGACCGGTAAAATCCTTGAAGATAACGTAGGCGCACGCAGGCTGAATTCTACCTGGACAATAAAAATTCCGACAGACTCATCATGGGCAGTTGGTAAAAATCAAACAGACAAAGAAGCGGGCGCACTTGTTCCTGGTATTTCACAACCGGGTGAATTCGCTCTCCAGGCAACTACGGAGACTTACGTTTTAAAAGACGGTTTGGCTCACTTGATTATAAATTTTCCGACCAGCAGACGTTGTTATGCTGCAGGTAAACCGGTATACATAGGTTCTCCTGCATCTTCACCTATTGATTACTCAGGGAAATACTGCCAGGCATTTATTGATGTCAATGGCCCAAAAGGCCCTAATCAGATTATAACTTGTGATAACCAGGATGAAGTTATGCCTGCGAAATTTAATTTACATATCACATCAACAAATTGCACACTTACATCTGATTCTATAACGGATATTTATCCTATTGTAATTTATGATGACAAAATAATGCCTGCAACTCCGGCTGCTGCTGCAGTATTGGAAGACAAATACTAATTTTTAAAATATTAAACAAAATTAGGGCAGTTTAGAATCTAAACTGCCCTAATTTTTTATCTGCGTGCAGATGTATTTGCAATATCCAAAAATTTCAATATGTTTGAATATAACTGTTCATTTGTTGACGCAAGAGAATTAAGATAATTATATCTGTTAGTCATTTCCTGCTCATAGAGTTCATTTTGTTTCGCCAGAATTTCCTGAGTTAAAGAAGAAATAGCTTCCGCCCTGTTTTTTTCTATAGAATTCAAATTATCTATAAATGTCGAATTATCAAGATTTCCAAAGCGTGATACTACATCGGATTTCAATTCATTAAACATCGGAGTATAGGTATCATTAATTGTTTTGATTCCGCTTAGTTTATAAGCATCCAGTTGTTTTTGAATATTCTGTCTTACATTATCAGAAAATACATTGATGTTTTTCAAACCTGACAACAAATGTTGATTTGTATAATCAAGCAGATTCTTTTCGTCTTTCGACATATTATAACTTGTGGAAACCTTATGATTTTTGACTTTGCTTGATGCTACATCATTACCGTTAACGGAAATAACCGAATCATACGGTTTTTTCTCCGCACCAAGCGCACCTCCCAATAAAGAGCCCAAAACAGATGAACCTGCAGCTGCAAGGCTGCCTGCAGCCGTTGTAATTTTTGCCATAATAAATACCTCATTGCTATAAAACAACAAGGACTAATCTTAGGAAGCACTGAAATTATACAATATCAAATTAATTTTGTCCAGCGAAAAATTTTTCGTGATAAAATTTGTGTATGACAATAAAGAATATAAAGTGGACTATATTTGTTGTTACGGTAATTGGTAATTTTTTGGGAATGTTTGACTCAACCACCGTAAATTTGGCACTTTATTCAATGTCGCAGGATTTATCAGTTAGCATGACACAAATACAGTGGGTAATAATCGCTTATATGCTCACTTTAACTGTTCTTCTTCCATTTTTTGGTAAACTTGGCGACATTTTACCGAAAAACAAACTTTATGCGACAGGTTTCGGACTCTTTGCATTGGGAGCTTTTTTAAATTATACAGCACAGAGCTTCGGATGGCTGATTTTATTCAGATGCATAGAAGCTCTTGGTGCATCAATAATGATATCAAACGCATCGGCCATAATTGCCACCATTTTTAAAGGAGCAAGACGAGGAAAAGCTCTTGGACTAAATGGCGGAATTGTTGCTCTGGGAGCATTAATGGGACCTGCATTCAGCGGTATTCTTCTTCATTACTGCGGATGGCACGCAATATTTTTACCAAGTATCCCAGTTGCCTTGTTTGGTGCAATTTATGCGTACAGACTTTTGCCTTCCCACGTATTCAAACAAAATAATTTCAAATTTGATTACAAAGGATTTGTTTATTTTACGGTTTCAATTTTTTCTTTGTTATTAGCGATTTCACAGGGAAAAGTTTGGGGGTGGTCATCGTTAAAAATTCTCCTGCTGGGCATAATCGCTCTAATTTTCGGAATTATGTTCTACATCAGAGATCATAAAATTGATTATCCTATGATTGATTTTAAACTTTTTAAGATAAAAGAATTCACCTTTGGCAGTGCAGCCGTAATGTTGTCTTATATGACAATGTTCACAGACAGCGTTCTTTTACCTTTTTACATGCAGGAAATTCTGAACTATAATCCTATGAAAACAGGTATGGTAATTTTATCATATGCATCCTTATTATCAATAACAGCACCATTAGCCGGAAGATACGCAGGTAAACATGGAAGTAAAATAATTACGCGTTGCGGAGTAATGATATATGTCATTTCGCTTTTGATATTTATTACATTTAACGAAGCCACCTCAACACTTGCAATCGTTTGCACGTACGGATTTATGGGAATTGGTAACGGGCTCTTTCAGTCGCCGTCTAATAATGCAATTCTTGCAAAAATTCACAAAAGCGAACTTGGTATCGCAAGCGGAATACTTTCACTTTCCCGCAATATGGGACAAATTTTGGGTGTTGCAATAACCATAACGGCATTTTCCGGATTTAAAGCAACAGGACTTGCTCAAAATCTTGTTTATAATACCGCCTTTTTAAACGCATTTCATTACACAATGATGATAGGTGTTATGTTCGGGCTGACCTGTTTTACATTTGCATTTTTCGCCTATAAAAATGAAAAAATTGCTGGACAGCACTAAACATTTATACTAAAATCTTATTATGAGCAATATTGAAGAACTTATTGAAAACAACGATTATAAAGCAGCTAAAGACGAACTTTTAACGATAATAAAAGACAACGAAAGAGATACGGACAACCTTAAATTATTAGGACTGTGTTACGTAAATCTTGAAGATTACAACGAAGGCAGAAAAGCCTTTGAAACAGTTGTAAAATATAACCCTGATGACGCTTTAAGCTGGTTTTATCTTGCAAATTGCTATGATAATCTGAATGATTTTCCGGAAGCGGAACACGCATATCTTGAAGTTATCAAACTGAGAGAAAATTACGTTGATGCATATAAAAACCTTGCGGTACTGTACATTCAGGAAGATAAGCAAAAAGAAGCACTTGATTTGATGAAAAAACTTCCTGAAGATTTAAAAGATGATTATTCCGTTTATTACATAATCGGCACAGCCTACATGGCGCTTAATGATTTTGAGAACGCTATCGGAAATGTTAAAAAAGCGCTTGAATTAAACCCTGAACAGGCACAGCTATACAACAATCTGGGTACCTGCTACACGGCTTGCGACAAAAACGAAGAAGCAAGAAAATGCTTTGAAAAAGCAATAGAAATTGCCCCTGAAGAATCCGTTTCATACTACAATCTGGCATCTCTTTTACAATGCGAAGATAAGTATGAAGAAGCGGAAGAATATTTAACAAAGGCTTATGATCTTGAGCCTAAAGACAATTACCTAATTGCTTTTGCCGCCCTTATGGTTCAGCAGGAAAAATATGCAAATGCCATTAAACTTTATAAAGTCCTTATTACCCGTAACCCGCAGGTTTCAACGTACCAGTACAATGCAGCCTGCTGTTTTGAAAAACTTGGGATGTATGATCAGGCAATAGTTATCCTTGCACACCTTGCGGTTTTGAACCCTAAATCCGTAAATATCTTGCAAAAACTGGCACAGATGTACTCATTAACGGCGCAATACGGCGCTGCAAAAATGGTATATGAAAAATTGATAACTCAGGGTAATATTTCCGCTGACATTTATTTTGAATATGCCCAGATTTGCGCTGCCGTCAATGATTTGGATAATGCCGAAAAATACCTGAGAAAAGTTATAATTATTGATGAAAATTACGCAAAGGCGTACAAAGATTTAGGGGTTGTATATTTGGCGCGCAAACAATTTGATTATGCAAAAACAGAGTTTGAAAAGGCGCTGGAACTTGCTCCCGATGACTGTTCTATAATTTTTGAGTACGCAAATTTCCTGCACGCCACAACAGATTTTAAAAAAGCGGATGAAATGTATGAAAAGGCGCTTTCCATGGATTCAGAAGATGCTTCAATATTTGCGTTTGCCGGATTAAATAAGATTTTACTTAATGAATATGATGAAGCAATTAAGCTTGTTGAAAAAGCAATTGAAATGACGCCTGAAAACAATTTTTATATGTATATCGCAGCAAAAGCCAATTATGCAAAGAAAGATTTTGAAGAAGCTAAACGCTATCTTATAAGAGCGTATGAACTTAAACCTACGCTTGAAATTGAAAACCTGCTTGCACTTACCTATTTTGAACTTGGTGAATGGCAGGTTGCGGCTAATCTTTTCCAAAAAATTATTGATGAAAACGGCGATAACTTAAATCTGCTTTTATACATAGCCCAATGCTACGAAAAATTGGGCGAAAAAGACAAAGCTCTGGAAAAATTATACATCATAACAGACCTTTTCCCTGACTGCGAAACTGCGCAGGAAATGATTAGACGGGTATCATAAATTTTCTATTACACAATTAAAAATTTCTTTTATCTTAATTCCAGCAGGACATGCAGATTCACAAAAGTTGCAACCATCGCATTTTTTAAAGTAAAACAGCATTTTATCGTCAATTTTTATGGCGCCGTTCAAAACACCTTCAAGCATAACCATTTTACCTCTGGCGCCATCGCATTCATTCAGCGTTTTTTGAAACACAGGACAAACCGTCTGACAAAGACCGCATTTTGAGCATTTGCTTATTTCTTTTGTATAATCTTTCAACTTCGCCATATACACATTTTGCCACAAATTTACAATAAAATAAAGTTCGTATATAATTTACTTATGAGAAATTTAAAAGTATTTTTCGGGTATCTGGTATTAATTATATGCGCATTCACAATGCTCTATCCGTTTTTTGCGATGGTTAACTTATCTTTTGCCCATAATGCTGATTTTTTCAACAATCCCGGAAAATTATTTTATTTAAATCTGACATTGGATAATTACAAAAATCTTTTAAACGATATTCCTGTGTTCAGATATTTTTTAAATAGTCTTTTTGTCGCAAGTGTGGCGACATTAGGACAAGTTGTATTTTGCACTTTGGCAGGATACGCTTTTGCTAAAATGAACTTTAAATTCAGAGATATATTATTTCTGATTATTCTGATAACAATGATGGTACCGCCTCAGGTAAATATAATTCCGTTGTTTTTTATGATGAGAGAACTGCATCTTATTAATACATATTGGGCACTAATTTTACCTGCAATGTTCGGCGGATTCGGAATTTTTATGATGAGACAGTATTTTCTCACATTCCCGAAAGAGCTTGAAGACGCATCAAAAATTGACGGCTGTAACTATTTTCAGACATTTTTTAAGATCGTAATGCCGCTTGCCGTTCCTATGCTGATAACTTTGGGAATTTTCACATTCGTTAGCACCTGGAACAGCTTTATGTGGCCTTTAATAGTTACAAACACAGAAAATCTAAGAACATTACCTGTCGGGCTCGCAATATATAAAGGAAGTTTCAGAGAACTTACTCAATGGGGCGAATTGCTTGCCTGCGCAACAATATGCACAATACCGGTCATGGCATTGTTCATTGCGGGCAAAAAATATTTCATAAACGACATTCTGTTAGGCGGAGTTAAAGAATAAAAAATAGCGATATAAAAATACCGCTATTATAAAAATTTTTGAATATGCCTAATACCTTATACAAAAGGTTCCGATGCATCAATATTATCATTTACTAATAAAGAAATTATTGGTAAATAATTAACATCATCGATTTTTCCTTCAAGTTTTATGCCTTTATGGTCATCAGATTCAACGAATTTCAAATTAACTTCACAATCGCCAATTTTGCCTTTTACTGAGCCTTTTCTGGTATTCATCGCACTTGATTTAATATTTAAGTCAGCCGATTGGTCATAAATTTTGCCTTCAATTTTACGACCGGTCAACTTATTTGAAACTTTCAAAGATAATTCTTCCTCAAATTGAGAATTTTCGTTTAAACTATCCATAGTATAATTTCTTAACATACCTGACGGACGACTATATTCTATTGATTCACGAAGTTTTTCAATATCCCGATATGACATGTACTCCGATACTGCAGGTTTATCTGTTTGCGAAGCCGAAGAAACAAATGTATCTTCTTCAGGAGTACGTTCCAAATTATTATGTCTTATCCTGTATAGCTGCTTATTATCTCCTTTTACCTGAGATACTGCCGCAAAATTTTGTAAACCATTAACCGATTCCATTGTCATACAATCCACCTTTCATTTTCATATTTTCCTTACCTATATATAAAAACAAAAAGTAACTAAAAATTGCCAAATATAACTGCATATTTCAGAAATATTTCTGAAAATCAAATAATATAGTATTTACAATACTTAATCAAAATCAGCTATTCTTTAAAATCTTCGCCACCGACGATACGTAATCTACGTTCCGTTCCCTCACCAACACTTTTGCCAGTCAAATTATACTGTTCGACAAGTTCATGCTGAAGTTTTCTGATTTGCTGATTTTGAGGTTTTAATTCAATATTTTTAGCACCTTCAAGTATTTTATTTATGGCATTTTTAGCTTCTTCCAGCGCTATTTCAACTTCATCATAATACCCTGTAATCGTCTGCGCGCTTTCCGTTATATCAAGTGCTTCTTTAAGAACTTTTTGAATTTGCGGCATAGAATTTGTTTTTATGTAGAAAATTCTTATCCTGTAATCATTTGCAAGACTCAAAATTTTTGCACCGCCTTTGGCAAAGTTTTTGTGCGCAATAACAATATCAGCTTCTTCTATGTTGCGCGTAAGTTCAATATTAAGATTAAGACGCTCAATAACCTTTTCAACGATACTTCTGGAAACCGCATAAAGATAAATTCTTTTTATATTTTTGACTTCTTCTACATATTTTTGCCTGGAAAACCCGAATTTTAAACTATCTGAGGGCTCCTGATGCATAGGGGGGATTTTTTGCTCAAGTTTATTAATTTCTTCTATTATGGAATTATTTTCCTGCTTGGGCTCAGTCTCCTCTTCATCATAGGTTTTATCAATTTTTCTTATTTCAGGCTTTATAGGCCAGCCTCTCAGAATATAATCAACAGCCTCCGCCGTATTTTTATAAACTGCAAGAGTATTTCTGTCTAAAATTTCAATAACAATATCAAAAGTCGGCTGTTTTTCTCTCTCTAAAACCGTTTTTTGACATGCACGTCGGCGGGCTTCATCATCACCCAAAGTAACTGACTGAATCCCGCCGACCAAATCCGATAATGTCGGGTTCTTAATTAAATTTTCTAAAGTATTACCATGGGCGGTTGCAATCAAGATGACACCACGTTCCGCAATGGTTCTGGCAGCCTGCGCTTCGGCTTCCGTACCAATTTCATCGACTACGATAACTTCCGGTGTGTGATTTTCAACCGCCTCAATCATTATGTCTTTTTGGAATTCAGGCTGGCGAACCTGCATTCTTCTTGCATGCCCGACTGCGGGATGCGGAGTGTCACCGTCGCCTGCAATTTCGTTTGATGTATCAACAACTATGACACGCTTTTTAAGATCATCAGCAACAAGTCTTGACAACTCACGCAGTTTTGTTGTTTTTCCGACTCCCGGAGGGCCTAAGAACAATATACTTTTGTTTTGCATACATATATCTTTTATGCAGGCTATTGTTCCTGTGACGACACGTCCTATACGGCAAGTAAGTCCTATTATTTTACCCTGACGGTTTCGGATGGCGCTGATTCTGTGGAGAGTACCGGGGATTCCTGAACGATTGTCTGAGGTGAATTCCTGAACTTTGTCTGTTATGTATTTGATATCTTCTTCATTTACAATATCAGCGGGTAAATATTCAATAACTCCGTCAGAATGGCGTATTTCGGGAGTTCTTCCCAAATCAAGCACAATTTCAATCACGTCTGCCATCTTTTCTGTATCCAAAGTGTTTTTTATTTTCGGAGGCAGAATTTCAATCAGTTTTTCTATGTCGTTTTGAAATTGAAGATTGTTCTGCATATTGCGCCTTTCTGTATAACTAATATCCTCAGGCAAATTCAAATATCAAGTTGCTAAATCTCCTAATATTAATATGCCACTTTTTTGACCGCTTTCATCGTTTAAATGTACCATATTTGAAAAATATTTACAATTTGTAACAAAAACGATACATTGCATCCCTGACCCGCCTTCAAAATTGACACTCAATTATCAATATGCTAGACTATTCGCAGAAAATGAGGAACAAGTATGAAAGGAATTATTCTCGCAGGAGGCGCAGGGACAAGACTTTACCCGTCATCGTTATCTATATCAAAGATTTTGCTCCCGATTTATGATAAACCGATGATTTATTATCCGCTTGCAACTTTGATGATGGCGGATATTAAGGATATTCTTGTCATTACAAACGAAGCCGATTACGAAAACTTTAAAAGAGTTTTGGGTGACGGCAAACGCCTGGGAATGAATATTCAATACAAAATCCAATATGTTCAAAGAGGTATCGCCGATGCTTTCATTATTGCGGAAGATTTTATAAACGGCGATGATGTTGTTCTTATTTTGGGCGACAACATTTTTTATGGTAAAAATTTATCACAAGTTTTAAAAAATGCCAAAAAATCTAATCGAGGTGCTACCGTTTTCGGTTACCCCGTTGATGATCCTGAACGCTTTGGGGTTGCTGAAATTGACGACAATAACAGAGTAATCTCACTGGAAGAAAAACCTGCTCATCCAAAATCAAATTATGCGGTTACAGGGTTATATTTTTATGATAATCGGGTATGTGATTTTGCAAAAAATCTCACACCGTCAGCAAGAGGAGAACTTGAAATCACTGATTTGAACAAAATTTATCTTGCAAAAGGACTTTTGGATATGCAAATTCTTGATAAATCATACGTTTGGCTGGATACAGGCACACATGAATCAATGCTTGAAGCAAGTAAATTTGTTCATGAAATTGAGCAGAAAACCGGTAAGAAACTTGCCTGCGTTGAAGAAATCGCCTGCAAAGAAGGTTTCATTGACGACAGTGAAATTCTAAAATCTATTGAAAAGTATAACAATGATTATTGCAATTATGTAAGAAAGGCCCTTGAAAAACAAATCTGCAGCCGGATATGATATTAAAGTTATGAAAAATTTATTTAAAGGCTATTCTGTTGATATAAACAAACTTAAAAATTATGGGTTTTCTCAGGATAAGAATTTGTATTATCTGGAAAAGGATTTTTATGAAAATGCTTTTAAAGCAATAATAGTCATAGATTCTGACGGCGGTATGACATCAAAAGTCTATGACAACGAAACAAAAGATGAGTATCTGCTTTTGAATGTTGAAAGCAAAGCAGGCGGATTCGCTCAGGAAATCAAATCCGCTTATGAGGAAATACTACTTGAGATAAGAGATAAGTGCTTTATAAAAAATGATTTCATTCTGCCGCAGACAAACAGAATTTCTTCTTTAATCACGGAAATCTACGGCGACAAACCTGAATTTTTATGGCCAAAATATTCGGACTGCGGTATTTTCAGAAATCCTGCAAGCAAAAAATGGTATGCGGGCATTTTGGATACGGATTATAAAAATTTAAACCCGAAACTGAGCGGTTTTATTGAAGTTATAAACCTGAAAATTGACCACAAAAAAATCCCGGAATTATGCAAAAGCAAAGGAATTTACCCTGCATACCACATGAATAAAAAATATTGGATTTCAATTACGCTTGACGAAAAAGTCTCCGACAGACTCATTATGGAATATGTTTCCGAAAGTTATGAGTTTTCGCAAAAATAAGGTTATCCGTCAAGTTGAGCAAGTTTTTTATACAAATCAATTTGCTCATTCGTCAGATTTTTCGGTATTACAATTTTTATTTTTACGTTTAAATTGCCAAAACCATTATTTTTATCTGGCAAGCCTAGCTTTTTAAGCCGCAAAGTCTGACCGCTCGATGTTTTTTCCGGAATTGTAATCGTAATTTTTCCATGCGGAGTTGATATTTCTTTTTTTGTACCCAAAACCGCCTGAGCTGGCGTAATTTCAACGTATTTAACCAAATCCGTTCCGTCAGCTTCATATTCCGAATCCTTAATTGCAATTATCAGATACAAATCGCCTTTATGGCCGTACGCATCCGCTTTCCCTTCGCCTTTAACCCTGATTTTTTGTCCCGGCATAGCATTTTTGGGAAGTTTTACTTTAATCGTTCTAGGAGTTGAAATATACCCTGTTCCGCCGCAAGTCGGACAATAACCGCCGCCGTTACATTGAGTACATTTTGACATCTCTGTATATGTAACAGGGATTGTTTTGCCTGACATCAGATCATTTACCGTTATATTCAGATTTTTTGTAATATCCAAATCCGGCGCATTTTCCATTGCGGTACGACGAGAAGTACGTCTCTTTGGGCGTTCGGAAAAATCAAACCCGCCGAACTGCTGTCCCTGAGTATATCCGCCACCCTGCGCCATCATATCGCCGAATAATGAACTGAAAAAGTCGGAAAATCCGCCCATTTCGCCTGAACCGAATTCAAACTGCTGAAATCCGCCGTTTTGAAATCCGCCAAAACCAAAGTTTTCAAACCCCGGAGGCGGAGTATATTCGGCACCGCCCTGCCAGTTTGAACCCAAACTGTCGTAACGGGAGCGTTTTTGTTTGTCGGAAAGTACCTCATAGGCTTCATTTATATCTTTAAATTTAGCCTCAGCTTCTTTTGTTTTATTAACATCAGGATGATATTTGCGCGCCAGTTTACGGTATGCTGACTTAATTTCAGCATCCGTTGCTTCACGCTTTACACCCAAAATCTCATAGTAATCTTTGTATTGCATAAGTATCTCCTAAAAATAATATAATACAAAAAACTATGAAATATGAGAAAATTAATTATTTATTAACAGTTAAAATACCAATGTGCACAAATAAGGTGCGTCAAACGACGCACCCTACATATCTATATGTATATAAAATATTTCAAAAATAATAATTACTCAGCTTCAGTAGAATCCTTAGGAGGATAATATTTGTTATAAGATTCAATAAAAAGTGATGCTTGATATTTTTTATCTACACTATATAAATCAACTGCATTTTCATTGCCTGTTAACGCTTGATGTTCTTGTTCACGCTTTTCTGCAAGCTCATACAAATATTCTATTGCATTCCATGCATCTGAACGGAAATCATCCATATTATTTACTTTGTCTATATACCAACGCTTCAAATTTACACATTCAATTCTATCCTGTATAGATAACTTATCATAATGTTCATTTAATTCCATCAGTCGCTGCTCTTTAGCTCTATCCTCATCAGTATTTGTAACTTCTCCGCGGTAAATGAACACATCTTCATTGGTTATTCCGGCCTGACCATCCCTTTCAAAACGTGCCATATAATCATTAAAAATACTTTGTTCTTCATCCGTATCCACATCTCCGTTTTTATCCAAGTCGGCTTTTGCTTGTGCCATTATTTTATAAAATTCCAGACTATGAATATCAAATTCGCCACTCATAATTACATCCTTTCTTTTTTAGTACAATAAAAACTCTTATGTATCTATAAAGTATTTAAAAAAGATATAATTGTCTGTGTTAAAAAACAAAAATTGGTATACAACCAATAACGATACACATTACAGGCTATTTTAAATTCGTTTTTACATTTCTTTACAATAACGCTTAATCTTGTTTTTCGGTTTCAACTGCAACAGGGAGCTTTTTCACAACAAGCATCGAAATCCTTGCGCCATCGGTTTCTTTTACAATAAACAAAAGGTTTTGAAAGTTGACTTTATCGTTCTCATTTGCAAGACGACCTAAAAGCTTAACAACAAGACCTGCTACTGTATCTATATCTTCATCATCAACGTCTTTTTCTTCTATCTCAAAAAATTCACAAAAGTCGTCTAGCCGCATCATTGCATCAACCAAATACGTATCTTCGCCGACTTTTTTAATTTCAAATTCTTCTTCTTCGTCAAACTCATCCTGAACATCACCGAAAATTTCTTCAAGCAAATCTTCCAAGGTTATAAGACCTGATGTTCCCCCAAATTCATCAACAACGATGGCAATCTGAGCTTTGCGTTCCTTAAATTCAAGTACAAGTTTATCCATCGTAATTGTTTCAGGCACCATTAAAATCGGGCGAATCAGCGATTTCAAATCCGTTTCTTCATCTTTTAAAGAGCATTCATACAAATCTTTTACATGAATAAAACCAATAATATGGTCAATGTCCTCTTCGTAAATCGGATATCTTGTGTATTGGTTTTCTGCCGCAAACTGATTAATCTCATCTAACGTCATTTCCGTTGTAACACAAGCCATATCCGTTCGCGGTATCATAACTTCTTTTGCGTTCAAATCAGAGAATTTAACAACATTATGAAGCATATCTTTTTCGGTTTCATTTAACATACCACCATCATAACTTGCGTTTATAAGCATATCAATTTCGTCAATTGAATGAGCAAGACGGGTTCCGGTTACATGTTCAATTTTAAACAGTTTCAATATAACCGCACCTGTCTTTGTCAAAAGCCAAACAAACGGCTTGCACAACCAAATCACAAATCTCATTGATTTTGCCGTTTGAAGTGACACTTTTTCAGGATACTGAAGCGCAATACATTTTGGCACTTGTTCACCGATTAAAACGTGTAAAAATGTTATCATTAAAAATGCCAAAACAACAGAAATAGTGTGCGTTGCAACTGTCTGAACGCCCTGCGGTAAAAATGTAAGAACAGGAGCGAGCATTTTGGCTATCGTAAGTTCGCCAACCCAACCTATTCCGATACTTGCAACAGTTACGCCAACCTGAACGGCTGCAATAAATTCATCCATATCTTTCAAGGTTTCCAGCGCTAATTTAGCATCAAAATTGCCTTGTTCCGTCAATTCTTCAATTCTTGTTTTTCTTATACGGACATAAGCAAATTCGGCTGCCACAAAATATCCGTTCAACAATAACAAAATCGCTATTATAATCCAATTAACAACTATTTCACCAATATCAAACATTAAAATTTCCTTTTCATTATTAATTATAGAAGTAAAAGGCATAAATGCAACAGAAAAAGCCAAAAATCAACTAAAAAGGCTACTTATTATTCACGCCGTACCCAAACAGTGCAAAGTCATATTTAACAGGGTCATTGGGAGAAAACTCCGACAATACTTCGCTGAGTTCCTCAACCGCTCTATTGTCATTTGAGTTTCGTTTCAAAAGTCCAAGTTCTCTTGAGATTCTTGCAACGTGCGTATCAACAGGAATTTTAAGTTCAGATGCCGGAATAAAATTCCAAATTCCAAGATCAACGGGCGGTTTTCTTACCATCCACCTTAAAAACATCCACATCCTTTTCATAGCACCGCCGTTAGCAGGATTAGGAATCCCGAAATAAAAGCCGCCACCTGCAGTTTTCGGAGCGTGAGAATAAAAATAGTCGCAAACATATTGCATTAAACTGCCCGATTTATAACCTTTTTCAAAAAGAGCGGAAAGTCCGCCGTCATTAGTATAAAGAATGTGCAAAACTTTTAAAAACGCATCGATATCCGCCGTTTTAAAAAATCTGTAATTCAGGCCATTCAGGTCAAAAGCACCTTTCGAAATGTAATCATACGGACTTTTCCCCATATAAGAAAACAAAATATCTAATTTTCGTATAAAAACTTCCCGCTTTCCGTATGCAAACAATGATGCCAAAAATGCGGCAATTTCAATATCTTCACGTCTTTTGTACTTGTGCGGAAACTGTATCGGATCATCTTTTATAAAATCTTCTGTTTCGTATTTCTGCGCCAAATCATCAAGCAATTCTTTTATATCAGGCATTTTCACCTCTCATACGGGCAAAATATCTTTTTAAAATTTCATCACACTCATTTTCCATAATACCGCCATAAACTTTTAACTGTGAGTTATAAATTTTTCTCATATCCATGGCAGAACCCAAAGCACCGAATTGAGTATCATAAGAACCAAAATAAACCGCCGAAATCCGACTGTTTATAATTGCCGTTGCACACATAGGACAAGGCTCAAGATTAACATACAACTCACACCCCTCCAGCCGCCAATTTGCAAGTCTGCGCTCTGCCTCTCTTATCGCAAGAATTTCTGCATGAGCCGTCACATCATTTAAAGTTTCTTTCAAATTATGAGCACTGGCTATTATTTCACCGTCTTTAACGATTATTGCACCTACAGGAATTTCATTTGCGGGAATATTTTTAAGTAAAGCAAGAACTCTTTTCATCATTATTCCTCAACGGGTTTAAATTTTATCTGAGCCGTAAATCCCCATTCATCATCGGAAAACGCTTTGATCTCACCGTTCATTGCTTCAACAAGCGCCTTTACAATAAACAAACCTAACCCTGTACCGCGGGTTGTTCTGGTTGTATTATCGTCAAGACGGACAAATTTTTCAAATAATTTGTACAATTTTTCTTCAGGTATCTTATCGCACTTATTGCGGACATTAATAAGCGGAATATTATCCTGAACCAAACCCTCTATCATAATTTCACTATCCGGAACGGAATATTTAACCGCATTTTCAAGCAAATTCGTAAATACCTGAATTAATCGGCCTCTATCCGCGTACACCTGAGGAAAATCTTCGGACATATTTATAACAATTTCATTCTTATCTTTTGATTTTATAAGCAACAAAGATTCCTCAATTATTTCATGAAGCCAAACTTTATCAACATGAGTTTTTAATCTGAAATGATCAATATCCGGAACAGTAAGCAAATCCTCTATCATTCTGCTCAGACGTTCTGTTTGTTCCCTTATAACTTTAAGTGATTTTATCCTGGTTTCCTCATCTATAACTATATCCTGCCTTAAAAGTCTCGATGTATACCCTTGAATACTTGTGAGCGGAGTCCTTAATTCGTGACTTACCGTATCAATCAAATTTTTCTGAAATTCGTTCATAGTATTCAGCTCTTTGTTATTTTTATCAAGCTGAATATATGTTTTGTTGATTTCATGAGCCATCTGGTTAAATTCTGACGCTAAAAACACGATTTCATACGGCGTAAAAGCGCTTTTTAAAAGCCTAATCTGACGCTTATAGTTACCCTTTGTTACAGCCATAATTCCTTTAAACAACTGCCTTATGTTGATATAAATATAGTACGCATGAAGTCCGCCTATTGCAAAAATAAGGAACGCCGCAAATAAAATCATGGAAATTATTTTCAGACGGCTTTTATTAATAGTCGCATCCGTCAATGTTTTCGGAGTGTTAACAATAATGGTAACTTCAGGCGAATGCTTCTTTAAATAAATAAGCGGTTCATTTTTGATTTTTCCGTATGTCGTAGGAATATCATACTTTACAACATTTTTAGGCAATTGCGAAACTGCCAGATCAAAAGTTTCTTTCGCATAATTGTGAGAAGCAACAATTTCATTTTTATTGTCAATTATGTATATCTGACGCTTATTTTGCTCAATAGATTTAAAAAGTTTATCATTAAGATATTTCAAATCCGTAAGAGTCGTAGTTTCAACACCGTTTCTTTCCGCAATTTCTTCCTCATAGCTTGTTAAAAAATCTATTTCGGTTGATACCATCTCAGCAATTAAACCGGCATTTTCCTTAAGCTGAGCTCTTACAACGTGCTGGTTTATGTTGCTTATAACAAATCCGCCGATAGTAAGTGGTATTAAAACTGCAATTAAAAGAACTATCAGACTTTCTTCCACAATTTTTAATCGTCTGAATCTGAATGTCAAAATGATTTTTCTTTTAAGCCGTGTGAAATTTATTTTTTTCATTTTTTAACCTTTTATGCAAACGGTGTTAACTTATAACCTACATTTGTTACCGTATGCAAATATTTAGGATTTTTAGTATCCGGTTCAATTTTATTTCTTAAACCGCCAACGTGAACTCTCAGCATACGAACATCCTCATCACTTGCATAACCCCATACTTCATCAAGCAGAGTCGCCAGTGTAACAGGATTATTAAAGTGCTGCATCAGGCAGTATAAAATTTCAAACTCAGTCGGAGTCAATTTAACTCTTTTATTTATGATAATCGCCTCAAGAGTATCCGGCATTATTTGAATATCTCCGACAGAAGTTATTTCATCACCAACATTGTTATTTTCGTTCATAACGTTTCGCCTCAGCAGCGCACGTATTCTCAACAAAACTTCCTGAATATCAAACGGCTTTACAAGATAATCATCAGCCCCGCAGTCAAAGCCTTCGGTTTTATCATAAATTGTACCTTTTGCGGTCAGCATAAGTACAGGAATAGCCAATTTCGCCTGACGAATGGTCTTACAAACGTCAAATCCGTTCATTTTAGGCATCATAACATCAAGCAAAACAAGGTCATAGGTGTTATTTAAAACTTTGTTCAGTCCCTCAAGCCCGTCTTTTGCAGTATCAACAAAATAACCGCTTGCTCTTATATCAAACTCAAGCAAATCGCGAATTTCATCATCATCATCTACTATTAAAATTCTTTTCTTAAAATCAGCCATAATTTTTAAAGCCTAGAAGCTTTATTTAACCTCCGTTTCAAGTTTTTTTAAAACTTCATTTAAACGTTCCTTGTTATTAAAATACCACCAACCTATTAATGTTTCAAATGCGGTAGCTTTTCTGTATTCTGTCTGATTTGAACGTCTTGCAACAGGAATAGGTAAATTCCGTCCTCTGCGTGCAAGTTCTTTTTCTTCATCGTTTAAACAATCTTCCAATTTATCTAATAAATCAGCCTGAAAATCAGCTTTTACCCTATCGGTTGAGTATTTATGCAATTTTTCCGCATTAGGCGTCATAAAAACGGTGCGTTCTCTGACAAACAGTTCCCAAACGGCATCACCCACATATGCATAATGTCTTAAACCGATTTCTTCCATACCCAGATTTTACTATAATATTTGTACTTTTACAATTTTTTATGTATTATTGTAATGAAACGGGGGATTAAATGAAAAAATTTTTGGTATCGGGAGCTATAATAACATTAATTTTCACAAATATCAGTATTGCATCGGCATATTGCGGATAGGGTAAATACGATGTAGAAACTGATTTGAAATGTATGGAATTAATGGAAAAAATCCGCTCTGAAAAAAATACCCTTGATAATGTTTTGTCCCTTTCAAAAGAACAACGTGAAATTAAAGCGGAACTTGATAAACAACGAGATGCGGAGCTTGGTGATTTAAGAAAAAATTACAGAGCTGAAAAACAAAAATTGAGAGAACTTGTAAAAAGTGACTGCACCTGCAGTGAATTTAAATCCCAGCAAAAAGTCGTCAAAAAAACGCGCAAACAAATCCGCAAAATTCACAAAAAATATGACAAAAAATTCGTAAAAATTCTCTGCCCGCTTCAGCGTTCAAAATTCAGAGAAGTTGTAAAATTAACAAAACGGGACATAAGATACTGCAAACTGAATAAAAAAGCCTGCCCTAAAGATCCTTATATAAATACTTTTGGCAAACAAGATGCCAAAGAGAGGTGTGAAGTATGCAAAAAACATCAGAAACATCATGTCTTAAATCATAAGTGCAATACTTGCGGTGATTAATAAACATTTTTGATAGCCATTATGGTTTCTTCAATTTCTTTAAGCAGATAAGATAATTGATCCTGAATATTTACGGAATTATAAATTTTGCCATCGCCCCCGAATGCCATATACGGTGTATTTTTAACCGCTTCAGCTCTCAGGTTTGCAACAGTTTGGATATGCAAATCCGTTTCCAGAAGTTTTTGGAACGATATAAAATAAAATTCCGGTCTGTTTTCGTATTTTTCCCGCAGACATTCAACATTTTTATTGAAGAAGTACGTTGTTGCAACAAATTTCTGAACATCAACGTCATCTTCTATCATGTCATAAATTTTTTCAAGCATCGGCAGTAAATCGTTTATGTCATTGATATACTGGGTATTTTTATCTGCCTTGAGAATAATATTAACAAAAGCAGGATCATCTCTTGGTATATTTTTTATCTCTTCTTTTGTTGTAAATTCTTTAACTTTTTCATACTGAGGCTTGGTTTCGCTTTCCGTTTTTTCATCTTCAATTTTTTTGCCTAAAACAGGCAGCTCCCCGACATAGCCCTTACCACTTTCAATAACAGGCTTGCCTGCGTATGCAAAATTAGAGCATAACAAAGTTATTAAAAATACTACCGCTAACTTCTTCATACCAAAATTATAATGATAATTTTAAAAAAATCATCATGCAGAAATATTAATTTTGTGCAAAAGTTTATATTTCGCCGTTTCTGGCTCTCGCAAGAGCATCAGGCTTAAACATTGCATCTATATGATATGTTCCGCTGCTACCACCGTTATATTCTACATTAGCAAATTGGTAATATCCTGTTGACATGAGTTTTGCCGCAACAGCATCCGCCTGAGTTTTATTCAGCGCACCGCCAAAATCAAGTTTTACGTTATTCGGATTATAGTGGCTGCAAGTTATATTCTTTTTATGTGGGGATGTTGCTGTTCCTAATGCTGAAGTTATCAACAATGTAAAATTAGGATCAGTTTTACGTATTTTGGCAACAGTTGCGTCTAAAAGTCTTGATGTTCCTTTTGTTGCATATGTTATATCGTTTGCAAATGATGCTGACGAACATGACCAACCGGTTCCGCCACCGCCTATTGCTTCAAGTCTTGTGTCAGCCGCCGCACGCCCAAGTGCCTCCATCTTAGGATAATTTCCATATTCATATCTGCTGTTTCCTGAAGATGAAGAACTGCTTGTTCCTGCTCTTTGAGATCCTGCCGTTACGCCTGACGCAGTATTTGTACGCGCTGTGCTGCTACCAGAATTTGGATTTATATTTAATCTTTCATAACTACCTCTATATTCATAATTTGCATAACCGCTATAATCTCTGTAACCGCTATAATCATTACGATTACCGTAATAACCGTAATCGCTGTAGTCATTTGAATAGTTTGCGGATCTTCCTCCATCCGCATAATAACCTATTAGCTCACCAAGCTCATAGCCTGCTCTATATATACCAGAAGGTCTATACGGACCATAACCGCAATAAGGTCTTCTGTAACCATACGGAAGAGGTTCATCGAAGAAATCAAATCTGTCAGGCCCCGGGCCGTAAAAATCATAACACGGTGTATGTCTGAAACCTAAATAATGTGCCGGACCGCGGTGGAAAAACAACGGACGAGGAGGAGGACAATCGCAACGGTGATGACGATATCCTCCGATAGCGTAACTCATTCCGTTCATAAAATCTCCAGCTGCGATTAAACCAAAATATCCCCAGGACATATTTTCCCCTTTATCCTTGTATACTTATATAAAAAAATTTTTTGAGCCAAAATTGCTCTTAAAAAATATTATGTTAAGAAATGTTTACTCATCCGTTTGTATGATTTTTTGAAAATTACTTACATCAAAATTATGAATTTCTAATAACCTTTGAAGAATTAAGGCAACATAGGGTTTATAATGTTTTCGTAATATGTTGACTTTTTAAAAAACGTCATTAAGAACAAATCGGTAGAGTAGTAAATTAAATAATAAGAAGGAGATACACCTATGGGTATGGCAGCTTCACAAGCCAGATATTTGGCACTTACGGCACGTAAAACAAACGTAGAATATGAAGGACAACAAATAAACCAGGAAAGAACGGCTTTGGCTAACCAAAGCGCAGACGCATTTAACCAGTATTTGGCACTGGAAGTTCCGACAGCACCTAGTACTCAGGACTACACGAAAGTTCAGTACACTTATAATGACGGTTTTGTAACGGAAGCAATTGAAGACATGACTCCTATCAGTGGTTCTTCCGACTACAACTACTTAGTTACGCACTATCGCTATGTTGATGTTTATACCGGCATAAGAAATACCAAAGCTAATCCGCAGGTAAGACTCAATCCGCCATATTCCCCACCATATACGCCTCCATATACACCTGCTTATGTAGGTAATAGCGAATTAACACTTTATACCGCTGGGGCAGATGAAACTTTGGATTTAGCGCTTGAACAAATCAAAAAGGATAATCCGGATGACGTTATAGCAAGTACAACCGGCAACATTTATTACTACACATCCTACGGCAAAACTTATTTTGCAACGGAACAGGAATTGTTGGCAAGTGGTGAATCCGGCAAAGATCCGGCTCATCCGACAGAACAGCAGATAAATTTGAATACTTATTATGCAGCTTATCTTGAACAAAAAATCTCTGCAACAGAAAATGCTTTTGTAGAATTTGATAATGAAGGCAGAGTAGAATCAATTTCGTATGAAAATTCATCAGCTACATTTATGGTTGATACTGAAACAATAACCGATGATGCAGCATACAACGATGCCATGAATCAATACAATTACAAAAAGGCACAATATGAAAAATCAATTCAGGATATCAACGCTAAAACTGAGATAATTCAACAAGAAGACAGAACTCTTGAATTGAGACTCAGACAGCTTGATACGGAGCAAAAGGCTCTTACAACAGAAATGGAAGCCGTTGCTGCCGTTATTAAGAAAAACGTTGAAAGCACGTTCAAAACTTTCAGTAACTAGTATTAAACAAATTATAAAGAGGTTAATATGTCTTACAAGAATGACAGTTATTTGGTAATAGCAAACAAATTCAGTTCCGCCGGCTCAACAGCCAAGGCTCAGTTATGGGAAACTTACGATAAATTAAGAGATATCACCGTTTCCGGCACAGGAAACGGAACAGGATGGGAAGGCACCGGCGGTTTTTTGTATAATTTGGCAACACTATTTTCACCGTCAAATTTCGCAACGACATTCGGTTCGTCTGAAATCATGAACGTCGCAGGTACTTCATACTTTTCACCGAACTCAGGCGGAAGCGCTTTTGGTGTTGACTCTATGTACAATTATTCAGGATTTCCGGGCGGTGCATCACCAATTTGGAACTCAGGATACTATACAGGCGGAGCAGCATCTATCAGCGGTTGGGGAACCAATAACGGATATATTACGGGCGGAGCTTCAGGTATTGCAAGCAGTATCGCAAACGTAGCATCCGCAACATCATACGGAATAGGAACAGCAAGCGGATATGGATTTGCCAAAAACTTAGTTCTTCCTGTTGCGGGATTAATTGCCGGTTGGGGCGGAATTATGCAATCTGCAGCTCCATACTTAGGTGAATACGGGCTTCCGGCTCTTGTTATGGGAAACCTGATGCAGGGTACATCATCTGCCGCATTGGGCGCTTATCAGAGAATTACGGGAAACGTAACAACTAACGCCGATACAATTCTTACAAACAAAGTAAGAAATATTGAAACCGTATGCAAAATGCTTGATACTCAGGGCGATGTTGTTAAAAAGATGCTTAAAGATTCTATTGAAAGCGATAGCAAAGCCGTCAGCAATATTCAGTAAATTTTTGTAAATTTAATTAAAGTTTTTCGGAATTTTTACCGATATATTGCATGTAACAAACTTATGACTTCAAAATGTTAAGAACTTGTAACATGTTAATCAGTAAAGCGCAATATTTTAGATGTTCGGGTTTTTATATATTTGTAGTCTAAGGTAGAAGGAAACACCATGCTTCAAGATACTTTAGTAATGAATATGAGAAGACTGATAGATTTCTTGGAATATTCAAAGAACTACTTCATAAGAAAATCTCCTATGAAAGCAATGTCTGAATATATCATAGGCTGTATCCAAGAATTTTTAACAATGAGAAAAAAGTTAAAAATGGCACAATACAGACTAAACTATCACAAACATCAGCTTGCCAAAATGGAGCAGCTTATAGCCAAAAACAACGAACATACATTCTTAAAAGGCTCTAAGCTCAATGAAACAAGGTAACTCAAAAAAATTAAATAGGGAAAAGGTGTAGTATGGGTCTATTAACTTCAGTAATGAGAATGCAGTATCTTTTGCAATTCAAAAGTGATTTAGAATACAAAATTATGCTTATAACTCAAACTAAAGCAAGTTTGGTTACTTCAAACAGTGACCTGCTACAGGTTGGTAATGATTACGACCCTAGTTCACCGATAGTTAAAACACTTCAGGAACGGCAGAACAAAATGCACGCTTTAGAGCAACAGTTAGATACCAGAATGGCTGCATATAAAGCTCAACTGAAAATGGCTGAAACAGAAATGGAATCTATAAGAGGAACTCTTGACAAAGATATTCAAAGTTCATTCTCTTACCGCTAATTAATCTGAACAAATAAGCTTATGATTTCATTCAGAGAATTTGCCTGTTTTTGATAATTTTGCGCCTGAAGTTCAAGGTTATTTATCTGTTTTCTGCAATCAAGGATGGCACTCTGACATTCTCTTGCTGAAAGATTATAACCTTCCTGAAGCTGTTGAGCTTCCTGTAAAACGCTTTTCATTGAAATTCCAAGAGCTTCCATGGTTTGTTTTATAACAAGAGCACCAGCCTGACGGGAAACACCGCTTGGTAATTGAGCAATTAACTGTTTCAAAACAGCGACATTGGCAGGAGTTTCAGCATTTTGGAAATCAGAAATCTGTGGAACTGTGCCAAAATTCATTGAATTAACAGGAGCCTGAGCAGAAAATGCCGCAGATTGGATCGTTTGTTGCAACTCGGAATTTATTGTTTCACTGTCAGACGGAACATTATTCACATCAGCAACGGTATTTATTGCATCCTGCGGCTGAACATTACCGGACATCTCCATCTGTGTTTTATCAATAATTTCAAGTTCACTTTGCATTTTCAAAGCATCAACTATTCTTTTTCCTACGCCTTCTGCCATCATTGTACTCACGTCATTCACCTCATAAATCTGTAATACTACTTGCGATTATATAGGAACAAAAAAAAAATTCAATACAAATAACGAAATACGCCTATATTTTTTACTAATTTTAACAAAACAGCCCCCGCTTTTAGCAGAGGCCGTTTTTCGCATTTTAAAATATCTGAATTACTTATCATCAAGAGCAGCAACACCCGGAAGTATTTTTCCTTCAATAAATTCCAATGATGCACCGCCGCCCGTTGAAACGTGTGTAAAGTCTTCGGCTTTAAAGAATTTCTTAGCAGCAGAAACAGAATCACCACCGCCAATAACTGATGTTGCACCGTTTTTGGTTGCTTCAACAACCGCCTGTAAAACAGCCTTCGTACCTTCGGCGAATTTAGGATTTTCAAAAGCACCTACAGGGCCGTTCATAAGAATTGTTTTTGAAGATTTAATAACTTCCGCAAAAGCTTTTCTGGATTCTTCACCGGCATCAACACCTTCAAATCCGTCAGGTATTTCGTTGATTTTAACGAATTTATTTGTTCCGTTGCCTGAAAAATCATCAGTTACAAGAACATCTGTTGCCATAACAAGTTTAACGCCTTTTTCTTTTGCTTTCTTTTCAATAGCAAGAGCAACTTCAAGTTGATCGTCTTCACAAATTGAATTTCCGATTTTACCGCCGTTAGCTTTTACAAATGTATAAGCCATACCTCCGCCAATAATCATGTTATCAACTTTATCAAGCAGATTTTCAAGAACTCCGATTTTTGAAGAAACCTTAGCGCCGCCTACAATAGCAGTAAACGGTCTTGTCGGATTATCAAGCGCCTGAGATAAGCATCTGATTTCTTTTTCCATCAATAAATCCGATACGGCAGGTTTAACAATTTTTGCAAGTTTAGATGTTGAAGTATGATTTCTGTGAGCTGCACCGAAAGCATCGTTTACATAAAAATCACCCAATTTTGCAAGCTGTTCAGCAAAAGTCATGTCGTCATCTTTTGCTTCTTCTGCTTTATAATAACGAATGTTTTCAAGTAATGCTACCTGACCGTCCTGAAGTTTTTCAACATAGGGCATAGCTTCTTCTACTGACGGAATGAATACAACTTCTTCACCCATAAGTTTAGACATATATTTTGCAACAGGTGCTAATGACAAATCTGCCAAAGTTTCACCTTCTTTTAATTTTTGAGGTCTGCCTAAGTGTGCCATAAGAACAATCTTTGCACCCTTTTCTTTCAAAAATTTTACAGTAGGCATGATGGCCTGAATTCTTGTGTCATCCGTTACATTTTTATCTTTGTCAAGAGGAACGTTAACATCAACTCTCACAAGGGCTCTTTTACCTTTAATGTCTCCCAGATCTTTAATGGATTTTTTCATAATTCTCTCCTTTTGTTACCATACATGTTTAATATTATTAGTAAAAAAATCTTTGTAAAGTATTTTTGTTGTATAATCAAATTGTTGGTAAAGAAAAAGAAAGGTTAATATATGACGAATTTATCACAATTACACATTGAAAGATTAAAATATCAGCCAAAACTTCCTGAAAGTTTATCAGGCGGTATAAATTCACTTGAAATGCTTACGGGCAATGTTACCCAATCCGTAAGAGATCAGGAACAGATAAAGGGTTTATTCCCTAATACGTACGGAAAACCTGAAATAACATTCAAAAAGACCCCTGACGTAAAATCAACACCTCAAGTAAATGTCGGTGTTATACTTTCAGGCGGTCAGGCTCCGGGCGGACACAACGTAATCGCAGGACTTTTTGATGCTTTAAAATCAGCAAATCCAAACAACAAACTTTACGGATTTTTAGGCGGACCTTCAGGAATTATTGAAGGTAAATACGTTGAAATAACGGAAGAATTTATCCACGACTACAGAAACACAGGCGGTTTTGACATTATAGGTTCAGGCAGAACAAAACTTGAAACTGAAGAACAATTCCAATCATCTTGGAACGTTTGCAAAAACTTAAATATTTCCGCAGTTGTAATTATCGGCGGTGATGATTCAAATACAAACGCAGCACTTTTAGCTGAATGGTTTGTTAAAAATAACGCAGATATTCAGGTTATCGGCTGCCCGAAAACTATTGACGGCGACCTTAAGAATGAACAAATCGAAATTTCATTCGGTTTTGATACGGCAACCAAAACTTACGCCGAATTAATCGGAAACATTGAACGTGATGCAAATTCAGCAAAGAAATACTGGCACTTCGTTAAAATAATGGGCAGAAGCGCATCTCACGTAGCTTTGGAAGCAGCTCTTCAGACTCAGCCAAACATCACTTTAATCAGTGAAGAAGTTGAACAAAAATCAATGTCTTTAGACAGCATTATTTCATACATGACAGACATTATTTCCCGTCGTGCTTCAATGGGCAAAAATTTTGGTATAGCAGTTATTCCTGAAGGTTTAATTGAATTCATTCCTGAAATGAAATCAATGATTTCAAACCTTAATGATATTATGGCTGAACTTGAAAAAAGCGGAGAATTGCAAAATGCCAGCTCAATGAATGATAAATTCTCACTTGTTGAAAGCAGATTAAGTTCTGAAAATGCAAATGTTTACAGTTCTTTACCATCATTAATCAAATCACAATTACTTGCTGACAGAGACCCTCACGGAAATGTCCAGGTTTCTAAAATTGAAACGGAAAAACTGTTAATTGAAATGATTACCGAACGTTTGGCAAAAATGAAATCGGAAGGAACATACTCAGGCAAATTCTCAGCTCAATCTCACTTCTTCGGATATGAAGGAAGATGTGCCTTCCCGTCAAACTTTGACGCTGACTATTGCTATTCATTGGGCTATAATGCATTTGCATTAATCAGTTTCGGCTTAACAGGTTATTTGTCATCAGTAAGAAATTTAACCGAAAGCGCTGATAAATGGATTGCTGGCGGTATTCCTCTTACAATGATGATGAATATGGAAAAACGCCACGGTGAATGGAAACCTGTTATTCAAAAAGCTCTTGTTGATCTGAACGGGAATGTATTCAAAAAACTTGAAGACAATCGTGAAGACTGGGCAATGAATGACAGATACTTATTCCCTGGCGCTATACAATACTTTGGCCCATCAAGCGTATGCGACAGAACAACTGTTACATTACAACTTGAAAGAGCAAAAACTCCTATAGGAGTTTAGAGAATAAATTCACATAAAAAATCCCGACATTCTTTAATGTCGGGATTTTTGTTTAGCTAATAACTTTTATTTGTTAATAAACTTGTATGTCAAAGCCGCAATAACAGCCGCTATAAGGTTTGTTGCAACTGTTATACCCATTGCTACCCAGCAGGCAACATTCAAAATACCCAAACCTAAAGCAACGGCAGGGTTAAATGCACCGAAGCAGAGAATTCCGCCAACCGCAACAGCACCTACCATAACGGTAGAACCGATAGCAAGTCCGTAATAGCAATTTCCGGCAGTTTTTTCTGCAACTGCAGTCTGCAAAACCACATAGCATAATGCAAAAGTAAATAAAAATTCACCGATTACAATCTGCGGCAATGAGAACGGGCAGGAACTTTCAATGATTTCAGGTGACAAGAAGCATACCAATAATGCAGCTGCAGAAGCACCTAATGCCTGAGCAACCCAATATTGCAAAAGTTGTTTTTTATCCAAAGCCCCGCTTACAGCCGCAGCAAGCGAAACCGCAGGGTTGTAATGTCCGCCTGAAACATAACCGCCTGCATAAACCATAATCATCAAAGCAAAACCTATTGCTATTGCACCGATTACTCCGTTTGCACCCAATAATACTACTGAACCTACAGTAAACATTAGAAAAAATGTACCGATAAATTCAACAAGGTACTTTTTGAAATTTTCTTTCATTTTGTCCTCTCCTTTAGTAAAAATAATAAACTATGTCATTAAGACAAAGAAATTTTACAACTTTTCTTTCAAATTTGCAATATTTTTTGTCTGTTTGTGCTAAAATCATAATCGTAAACTAGAAGTGTATGACGAAAAAATCAGGAAAGGAAAATTATGGTACCTGAAACAAAGAAATTTGAACTGGAAATCGGCGGTAAAAAAGTTACCGTTGAAACCGGGAAGTATGCTAAAAGCACTAATGGTTCCGTTACGGTAAGATGCGGTGATACAATGTTATTTGTACATTGCGTAGTATCAAAAGAACCACGTGTCGGTATAGATTTCTTCCCGCTGCTTATTGATTATGAAGAAAGAATGTCTGCTATCGGACGTATCCCGGGCGGTTACAACCGTTCTGAAGGTAAGGCAAGTGATAAAGCTATCCTTATTTCACGTCTTATTGACCGTCCTATCAGACCTCTGTTCCCGAAAGGCTACAGAAACGATATACAAATCGTAGCACAATTATTCAGCTACGATCAGGAAAATCAGCCTGATACATTGGCAATGCTGGGCGCATCTTGCGCTTTAATGCTTGCCGGAACACCTTTTGAAGGTCCTATCGGCGCCGTTCGTGTTTCAAAAGACGAAAACGGCAATATGATTGCAAACCCTACTCACCAACAAGCTGACAAATCAGACCTGGATATTGTTGTTGCAGGTACTCACGACAGCGTAATTATGGTTGAAGCAGGTTGCAAATTTGTAACCGAAGATGACATTATGAACGCCGTTGAATTTGCTCAGGTTGAAATAAGAAAACAATGCGAAGCACAACTTGCATTTGCAAAAGAATGCGGTGTTGAAAAACAGGAATTTGTAAATCCTTACGATACGACAGAATTAAAGAAAATTATTGACGAAACTGCTCACGATATGATTTTTGATGCATATCACAATTTTGACAGAGAATATCGTCAAAATAAACTTGATGAAGCAAAAGCTCTTGTAAAAGAAAAAGTTGATGCTTTACCTGATGACCATTACATCAAACAAATCATTGAAGAAACAGGCATAGATTTTGTTGCTGAAGAATTTAAAAACGCAGAAAAGAAAATTATGCGTGCAATGATTTTGGATGAAGGTGTCCGTGCTGACGGTCGTAAGCCAACCGAAGTAAGACCAATTTGGTGCGAAGTCGGTGTTATTCCTCGTGCTCACGGTTCCGCGGTATTTACAAGAGGTCAAACTCAAATACTTTCTGTTGCAACCTTGGCCGGCCCCGGTATGAAACAGGAAATTGACGGTGTTGATCCTGAAACAGAAAAAACATATATGCACAAATACATTTTCCCTGGCTTCTCAGTAGGCGAAGTTAAAGCACTCAGAGGTCCGGGCAGACGTGAAGTCGGTCACGGAAACCTTGCTGAACGAGCTAATGTTCCTGCATTGCCGTCACAAGAGGAATTTGGTTATACAATTCGCGTAACATCTGATGTCTTAGAATCAAACGGTTCAACCTCAATGGGTTCAACCTGCGGTTCTTCAATGGCACTTATGAATGCCGGTGTTCCTGTTAAATGTATGATAGGCGGTGTTGCAATGGGTATGATTACTGAAGAAGGCAGAGAACCTGTTGTTTTAACAGATATTCAGGGTATTGAAGACTTCTTGGGTGATATGGACTTTAAAGTTACCGGTAATGATGACGGTATAACCGCTCTTCAAATGGATATGAAGGCAAAAGGTATTGCAAATGATACTTTGCGCAGAGCTTTAGCTCAGGCCAAAGAAGGCAGACTCCATATCTTAGGTGAAATGAGAAAAGTTATCACAAAACCGGCTGATCATTTGTCACCGTTTGCTCCAAGCATTACAACAATGACTATTCCTGTTGAAGATATCGGAACAGTCATCGGACCTGGCGGAAAACAAATCCGTGCCATCATTGATGCATCAGGCGCCGAAATTGATATTCAGGATTCAGGCGTTGTAACTATCACTTCTAATGATCAGGAAGGTGCTGAAATCGCTAAACGCATGATTAACGAACTCACCTTCAAGCCTGAAGTCGGCATGGTTGTAAAAGGTAAAGTTGTAAGAATTATACCTATAGGTGCATTTGTTGAACTTGCTCCGGGCAAAGATGGTATGGTTCATATTTCACAGGTTTGCAACGAGAGAATAGACCAAATTGAACCACACCTCAACATCGGGGATGAAGTAATCGTTAAGGTTATCAAAATCGATGAAAAAGGCAGGGTAAACCTTACTATTAAAGGTGTAACCGACGAAGATAAAGCAAAATTAAATTAAGATACCATTAAATATTAAGACAGCCTTTAGAAAAATCTAAAGGCTGTCTTTTTTGTAGTTATATTCGCTGACATGATATTGCCGAAACAATTACTACGAAACTGTTTTGGCGACTTTTCAAAAAATTTGAAATATGTATACTAATCCTATAGCTGAAATTTGACATTTTTATAAAAGTAAACTTTTTTCATATAAAATCCGATTATCTTTGGGGGAGATACCTATTTCCCCTGCTTTCTTTAAAAAGGGAAGTATTATTAATTTACAGAGGATATTATTTGTTAATGTATTACTTGATGAAAAAAGAGGTAAAAGATGAATCTTACATCACAAGAAACTATCACAATACTGTATGTAACACTTGGGTATTCCGATAAAGAAATCGGACAAAAAATGAAAATCCACTATGCCACCGTAAGAACCTATCTTAGCAGGGTTTTGCTTAAATTGGCAGCAAAAAACAGAGCACACGCAGCTTTAAAATACGTTTGCGCAATGACACCCGAAGTTTACTTTAAACAGATAAAAGAACTGAATGAGGCATTATGAAACGAATAATTTTACACTGGACAGCCGGAAAATACATCCCAAACGATTGTGATTTGACACATTACCATTACCTTATAGATAATAAAGGTCTTATCTATTGCGGAAAATATCGTGTATCCGATAATGAAATATGCAAACCCGGCCGATATGCAATGCATACAGGTGGAGGAAATTCCGGCTCCATAGGAATTGCGGTTTGCGCAATGTTCGGCTACAAAAGCCCGCTTGCAGTCGGAAATTATCCTATTACAGATGTTCAAATTGAAAAAACATTCAGATTTTGCGCTGAACTTTTAGAAAAATATAATATCATCTTAACTCCAAACACGCTTTTGACGCACTACGAATTTGGTCAAAAGCACCCTAAAACCTCCAGTTTTGGGAAAATAGACATTACCTACCTTCCGCCTTATCCTGAGGTCACAAAGGATGAGGCCGGAAGTTTTATTAGGTCAAAAGTCAGATGGTATTTAAACAGAATATAAAAATTTAAAACGATTAGGGAGGAAAAATGGAGACAGCTTACTACAATTTATCAGGAGGGATTAACCAATCTCTGACGAAAACAGAACTTGGACTTGATACAAGAAGAATGTACTGGGAAGACTCCAAAAACGTTGAGCTTCTAAAATCCAACGGTATCAAAAGGCAGAACGGAAACGCTCTTTACTACACGGTAACCGATGAAGAAGAAATTACGGGATTGCACCAGTTCACGCACAAAGATAGCTACAAACTTGTTATCACAACTGTCAGCGGGAAAATTTATGTCTACGATGATGAAAACAACACCGCCTCTGTTGTAAATTTAACCTTAAGCGGCACACAACCAGTTTTCAAAAACTTTCTGAACGGGTTTTTAATAATGACAGAAGCCGACAGATTATATTACATAAAAAATGACTCCGATTATACGGTTGTTGACTGCAGTTTAAAAGATTCTTTTGCTAACTACATAACCGGTGGCATAATAACAACCTACAAAGGGCGCGTCTGGGTTGCAAAAAATTCAACCCTTTATTACTCTGCTCTTGGAAAATATGATGATTTCACAACCGCCAATGATGCCGGCTACATCAACGACTTCCACACCAACACCGATGTTATAACAGCCTTGGGTGAATATAAAGATTATCTTGCGATATACAAAAAAAATCAGGTTTACCTTTTAAGCGGAACAACCGCCAATGATTTTGCCGTTCAGCTTTTTGCGGATAAAGGTACAAAAGCGCACAACACTCTTGTTAATGTGGATAACAGACAATATTTTCTCTCCTCGGGCGGAATTTTTTCACTTGAAGAAGCAGGTGTCTTAATGCAAATTCACGTCGGAGGTGAAATTTCGGGCAAAATAAAACCGGAATTTGACAAATTTGACGAAACAAGAATTTCTGAAAGCATTTGCCTTCACTATGAAAAGAAAAATCAAATGTGGTTTTTCATTCCTTATACCGATAACAATTACTTTAATACAATATGGATTAATGATTACGTTTTGAAACTTTGGTACAAAAGAATTGTCCCTCAAAATATAAAGGGAGCCTGCATCTTCAAAGGCAACATTTTAACTTTTGATACTACGGGCCATATTTATCTGGAAGATTTCGGAACGGATTTTTGCGGAGATCCCATTGAATTTATGTGGAAATCGCCGTTTTTAGCTCTCAAAGATCCGCATAAAAGAAAACTTATAGACGAATTTTATCTGGTTTTGGATAATGAATTTGACAACAGATTTACGTTTTCTGTTTACAAAAATTTTGATTCCGGATACCCTGACGATGTAGAAAACATCTACGCGGTAAACTTGGAGCACCTTATGTGGGCAAAAAATGATGATTCTGATGAGCCTGATTACTGCAAATGGGGAATTGATGCCGCTTTAATTCCTATATGGTCAATCAATTCCGAAACCCTTGAGAAGGTTGAAATATCAGAAAGTAATTATGCCGTTCAAATTTGTATAGAGGGACATAATGCTACCGATAATTGCGGAATTATAGGTATGCAATTCAGAGAAATCTTTATGGACGAATAAAAGCAGTTCTTCGCCACTACCGTTTCGCATGCGTGAGCGGGAATTACTAACTTGGTAACTCATTCTCCGCAAACCATAAGTGGCTACGCTGCCTAGGACAATAATCCGCTCATTTAATTTATATATCACTTCATTTAAGAGAAAGAAAGGAAAAGAAAATGACAAACTCTTATGATGTTTTTATTCCTGAAATTTGGAGTAAAAAATTGGTCAACATGCTTGACAAAAACTGTGTTATGCTTCAGTGCGTAAACCGCAACTGGGAAGGCGAAATCGCAGCTCAGGGTGATACCGTAAAAATCATTTCACCGGCCGCCGTTTCAGTTTCCACATTAAGTTCATCTGACATTTCTTACAGTGAACTTGAACCGACTTCAACTGATTTGGTTATTGATCAGCAAAAATTCTTTGCCTTTAAAATTAATGACGTTGCAAAAGTTCAGGCAAACACAAATATCTTGGAAGCCCACCTTGAAAGCGCACGTAAAGCTATTGAAGAGGTTCAGGATGCATATTTATTAGGTCAGCATACAAATGTCCCTTCCGGCAATATTGTAGGAAGCACAGATTCACCTGTTTCTTTGAACAAATCAACAATTTACGGATATTTTGTAGAATTAGCCATGAAATTAAAAAATTCAAATGCCGTTTCAAACGGCCAGCGCCCTTGGGTTGTAATTAACCCTCTTGTTGAATCCTATCTGCTCCAAAGCAGCGAATTCATCGGCGCACACAAAGTTGCTGATGAAACTTTAAGAGAGGGCGCTATCGGCAGAATTGCGGGAATGGATGTTTTGGTAAGCACAAACCTGACGGCTGCAAGCAACCTTCTTTACGTTCTTGCAGGTACAAACGAAGCCATCACTTTTGCATCGCAGCTTGCAAAAATTGAAACCTTGAGAGATAAAGACTCCTTCTCTGATTTGGTAAGAGGCTTATACTTATATGGCGCAAAAACAGTTGTTCCTAATGCATTAGCCAAAATGGTTATCACAACGGCAAACGGTTCAGAACCTACATCCGTACCGACAGAAGCTCCTTCTGAAACACCTTCTACAACACCATAAGGAGTGAACTGTGATTAATAAAATAATTAAAAAAATACCCGAATTAGCAAAACAAGCTGTGCTTACGGCGGAAGAAAATCTTAAAACCGAAAGCGGTAAAACAAAAAAATCCGCAGCAATAGGGCTGGTAATTAAAAATTTGCCTGTTCCCATATATCTGAAAGGATTTTTGGGCGCCATACTATCGGTTTTTATAGACAGCGCAATTGAAATTGCCGTTGCATTTATGAATATGGATAAACCATCCGAAAGCGAACATGAGGTATAAAAATGGACAAAAATGATAACGAAAAACTTAATTCAAGGGTATCATCCGAGGCCGTGAGTCCAAATGGCGATACGGAAACTTCAGATGAAAATACCGTTTCTGAAAATTCGGCAACTACTCCTGATACTATTTATGCAGAAGTTGAAAAAGCAGTAAAGAAAGACCTTGATGTCATTCGTTCACTGATGGAAACAGGTCTTGTGGATCGTCAACAAGGACAAAATCTGATGACGGAAGTAATAGAAAATGCGTACAGAAGTATTACTAATCAAAACGAAACACCTGATTCTGTTTCAAACGACGCAAAAATTGAAACTGACGGATTTACCGAATTTTTAAATTCAAAGCCGGGCTTTTTTAACAATCCGGGCAGAGAAGAGGTATTTAATTATCTGAAAAATTCCAACGTTGATTTTGACAAGGATGAACTCTTGCAAATATCTGAATTAATTGAAGCAATTGAAAAAAGTGCTGTGGACAGATATCTGCAAAAACTTGAGTACGGAAAAACATTGAATGACGAGAACAAAATCGCAAAGCAAAGATTAACGGCAAATGCCCAAAATTCAAATGCTGCTGATAACAATATGGTTTTCACCCGTTCTCAAATCGGCCAAATGAGCGGAGATGAATTTGCTAAATATGAATCGCTTATTATGGAGCAATTACGTAAGGGCTTAATTCATTAGCACTTCAGCGGAAAGTCAGAGGGAGATATTTTCTCCCTCAGGACTTTACCGTATTAATCAAAGGAGAAATCATGAACTATCTTGAAATTATAAACAAATGTCTGGTAGAACTTAATTACAAGCCGGTAAACGCATTTGAAGAATTAACAAAAAATGAACATAAGAAAATAATGAATATACTTAACGTTCTTAATGCCGAAATTTGTCTTTACGAACGCTGGAATTTTTTAATCAGAAAAGCCGAATTAACTCTCAGTGCAAATACAAGAGAGATTACAAATACCATCAACGGCAGAATTTCACAACTATTGATTGACGATATTCCATTTCTATATTGCGATAACGCAGGTTTAATTCTTGCCGGCAAATATGAAGGTAAAAATATTTACTCTTTCAAAGACAATAAAATAATTTTTGCAAAGAAATTCACTGAGACAAAAACTGTTGAAGTTATTTATTACACCTACAACAACGTAAAATCTTCAGGCAGTACGGAAAAAACAAAATTCACCTCAGGAACAGACGAAACTCTGCTTCCCGATCCGTTTGCGGAACCAGTTTTGGTTTACGGAACCTGCATGCGCTTAAAAGGTAATCCTCAGCATATCAGATTTAGCTACTGGCTCAGCATGTACAGAGATGCCCTTGCTAACATGGTATCAAAATACTCTGTTGATGCTGGGTTTGGGGCATGTATTAAAACTTTCCGAAACTAAATCTTTCTAAAAAAAGGCAAAAAGAAAACAGGAAGTCTTTTTTAAATTTCCCCCCTGTTAAGATTTACACTAGCCGAAATATAAATAGCATGACTATTATACTATCTACATTCAAAAATATCAAACTATGTAAAGAAATTGAAATATTGTACTATGAACAACATTACACAAATGCAGAGAAAATTTATTGAAGAATATATTCGCACTTTAGATGGTGAAATGGCTTGCAAATACGCAGGTTATACAGAAAAAAATCTTCGTGAAACCGCGAACAGGCTGCTCTCCGAAAAGAAAATAATTCTTGCAATTAAATCAAAATTATTATCGCAAATAAATTCTTTAAGGGTAGAAAAAGGTTACATAGTACAAAAATTGCTTCAAATTATTGAATTTTCACTTGAAGAGGAAGATATAACCGACAAAGACGGCGAAGCTACAGGTAAAAAGAAATTAAGGGACACTTCAACAGGCCTCAAAGCACTGGAAAACCTGTGCAAACATATAGGTTTTTATTCTGATCATGAAGAATCCGCCGCTGAAGCAAAAATAATCACAATTTCAAATCTGGACAAAGAAAAAATATAAAAGAAAGGTAAAAAATGAAACAACCAAGCAACAAAGATAAAGAAGAGATGCTTATGACAGGAAAATCTTTAGATGAGCTTATCGCAATAAAAATAGAAGAAGATTACAAAAATATGCTTAAGGAAGCCAAAAAATCCGTAAAAGTAACAAAAGTAACCCAAGCGGAAAAGCTTAAACCGGAAATTATTTTCTCAAAAAAATCTGTTTTTAAAACTTTCAATAAAAAAACAAGAACGGAAAGTTACATAACCGGTCTGCAGGCAGAGGGCATGCTGGGGCTTCAGAACGATGCAAGACAAGCGCTTTGTTCGGGTAAAGTCAAATCTTTCATAAGCGGAGATACCTATGTTGAATTCTTATGGGCAGAAATCACCGATTAAATTCAAAAGGGTTATAAATACCGAATACCTGGCTGAAATATCAGAGCTGTACAACAAATACATTGAAAATCTTGAAGACGATTTTTCACCTCTGCGCTCATCACCGCAAAAACTCACAGATTACACTATAAAAACATCACCTTACTTTTATGTAATTTTGTCGGACAACAATTTTTGCGGATTTATTGTTCTGGAAAACATCGTCGGAAATAAAAACCACATACACAGCGCCGAAGTATTAATCTGCCTTAAAAGAAAATACTGGGGTAAAACAGCTTTACTTGCCGCAAAAATTTTTAAACAATACTGCTTCAGTATCTTAAAAATTGTGAAATTGAAAGCATTAATTTACCCGCAAAACAGCCTTATTAAAAGGCTTTTAAAAAAATGCGGATTTAAAAAAGAGGCTTTATTAAAATCCGAAACTCTAAAAAACAATAAGCCGCAGGATATTGAAATATACGTACTTTTCAACAAAGAAAAAGGAGGTTCAAATGCACTTTGAAACGGAAGATTTAACCGTAAATGCAAATAATATTGACGAAAATTACCTGGTAAATAAAATTACAAAAAAATTTGACAGATATGAAAACGAAAGAATGGGGCAACTTAATGATTTATCATCTGTCAGAAATGCAATTTACAATGCAACAGCACCTATTGACGGTATATGGTCGGCAAAAATAAATTTGCCGAATATTTACGAACTTGCCCAGACACTCAAAGCACACATAACTCAAAACATCTACTCTCATCCTGAATCAATGTTTGATGTTTCCGGTACAACAGAAAAATCACAGGCTTTCGCTAATAAACAAAAAGCCATGCTGGTAAAAACTTTTGAAGAAATGGATTTTGAATCCGAACTTGAAAAAATAATTGACGGAATTGTTGAAGCCGGAGAAGCAACTCTTTTTATCGGCTGGGAAACAAAATTAAAAAGGATACGACGCCCGCAAACTTTTGAAGAAAAATTGTTAAATCCGTCTCAAAAAGGTTTTGTTATAGAAGAAAAAGTCGTATATGACAACGCAAAAATAAAATACATACATCCCGAAGATTTTGTTTTTGACCGCAACGATACCGAAAATTGGGACAGGTGCTCAAAAATTTACCGCTCATACAGAACCCCTGATGAAATATATTCGGACAAATCAAACAACTGCCTTAATGCTGAAAAAATGGAAGATCTGAAAGGAGTGGTGGCAAAAAACACAAAAAGAAATGAAAATTCTGAAAACAACAAACTGGAAATTTTGGAATTTTTAGGGGATATTGAACTATCCGACGGAACACTGTTGAAGAACTGGTTTATAACCGTTGCGGGCAGACGCCATATTATAAGATTTGAAAGTAATCCTTTTGTTATAAATCCTTTTATTCACGCAAATATCATTGAAAATCCGTCAACGGGCAGAGGAATTTCGCCTATCAGAGTCGCACTTGTTTTAAACGAAATTTCATCGGAAATTTTAAATAAACAGCTTGACGCCCTATCTTTAATGATGAACCCTCCATACCTTGCTCCGAAAGGATGTTTCAGAGGCCAGCAGGATGTTAAACCGGGCAAAATAATTGAATATGATGCGGCCTTAATGCCGAATACTCCTACACCGTTGAACTTTGATAAAGCAATGGTAGGCTGGGATTTTCTGAATTACTTTAAAAATACAATTGAAAGCGCAACAGGTATATTCAAAAATATGTCAGGCAACATTCAGTCACAAACCCGAACAGCAACTGAACTTAATTACTCAGCAAGCGGTCAGGAATCCCGTTTGAATATGATTTTAGAGAGCATCAATCGTAAAATCATAATACCTGTTGTTGAAAAAACCGCTGACATAATAGCAAACTTCAAACTGGGTAAGGAAATAATCTCTGTTAATGATGATGGTAAAACCGTCTTTATAGAAATTGATGACGATATCAGATGTGCAAATTATATTTACCGCTACGGAGACAGAAAGGCAACATTTGAACGTAAGAGCCGCTTTAAAGAACTGTTTGAAGTTGTTCAGACATTCGCTCAGGTAGATGTCATTGCACAAAATATAAACTGGATTGAGTGTTTTAAATTTGCACTTGAACAGTACGGAATAGAAAATGTAAATAATTTTCTGAAAGATAAAGAAACCCTTTCATAAACTAATGGTCTTATTTCCGGTGCCGTTTATCTTAACTTCTCTCATATCTTACTCCGAAAACAAAAACGTTTACCCCGTTTACCCTTTTAGTTCCTATTTATTCTATGTACTAAAAAACGGCACCTTTTTTTATAAGCACTATGTAAATTTGTTGAAAAAAAACATCAAAAAGGTAAAATAAATTTTATGAAAAAAATGTTCTTATTTTTAATTTTAATATTCATGTTTAATTTTTCTCTTGCAAATGCAGAAGAAAATCCTATTGATATTGAATATTCTGTCTGTATGAAAAAGGAATATTCAACTGCTGGCATGAATAATTGCACATTGGAGGCAAGATTAAAATGGGAAAAAGAAATTCAAAAAAATATTAAGTTAATCAATAAGAAATTAAATAAAGAACAAAGAAAGCTTTTTAATCAAGCAAATAAAAAATGGGAAGAATATTATAATGCCGAAAAGCAAGCTATATTTGATATAATTTTTAATCTTGACGGCACAATACACACTAACATTGCCCATGCTAACGCAATGTCATTAGCAAAAGAACGCGCATTGTATCTTGAAGGATTCTTGTTTATTTTAAAAAATTAAAATTTATTTTACCTCCTGAAATAACAAACAAATGAAATTGAACAAGCACTCATTAATCAACTAACTGCACAATTTGAAAATATTTACAGCCGAAGTGAAATTACAAAACTCGTTCACGACACTCTATCTGAAACACCTGCCGAAAATTTGATGACAAAAAGTAAAGAAATCACAAAAAACGAAAATTCAACCTCGCCAAGAAAAAAGAATTATTCAAACAATTCGGCTTCTGACGGCAAATGGGTTACAATCAACGGAAACCATGTTCTGATTGAAAAATAGAGGAGAAAATTTTGGAATACAGTTTACTCAATGCCCAAAGGGAATTTTTAGAAATTCCGCACGACTATGCCCTTGATGTGGCAGTATATCAAGGCGGATACGGTTCCGGCAAAACTTTTGCCGGTTCACTACTAGGAATACTCCTTGCCCTTAAATTTCCCGGTATCAGGGGACTTGTAGGAGCCCAAACTTATACTCTTGTAAGGGATACAACCCTAAACACCTACTTTGAACATCTTGATAATATGGGTTTCACACAGGGTAAAGATTATGACTGGTCATCAACTTTGCAAAAATTATTATTCAAAAATTCTTCCGAAATTCTTTTCAGAAGTTTTGAAGAGCCCAATAAACTCAAGTCCTTAAATCTTGGTTTTGCAGAAATTGAAGAAATGTCTGATATTCCTTATGACACATTCAAAATGCTTTTGGGACGTATGAGGCAAAAAATCAGAAAAAACTGGAAAAATTTCAGATACAGAATTTTTGGTCATACAAACCCCGAATTACAAAAAGGCTGGGTTTATAAAACTTTTGTGGAAAATAAATCCGAAAATTACCGCCTTATAACTGCTCCGACAACCCAAAATATCTATCTGCCTCAGGGTTACTGTGAAGAGATGAAAAAGCTTTATGATGAAAATTACTATAATATTTTTGTTTTGGCACAAAGCGGAGACTACAACAGCGGACTTGTCATAAAAGATTTTTCTGATAAAAACATTATGGAAATAAAATATCATCCGGAACTTGATTTGCACCTTTCCTGCGACTTTAACGTTGACCCTATGTCGTGGGTTCTTGCGCATAAAACTGATGACAAAGTTTTTTATTTTGACGAAATAGTTATGGAAAACACAACAACTCAAAAAGCAACAGAAGAATTTTTGCAACGATACCCGAACCACAAAGGCAAAATTATTATAAATGGAGATGCCTCAGGCGACAACAGAAGCTGCACAAGTGAATACACAAATTATGTAATAATAAAAAAAGCTTTACTTGAATACGGCTACGATATTGACGTAAAAATTAAACCTTATAATCCGCCTATAAAAAACAGAATTATGGCATTCAATTCAAAAATCAAATCAGCTGACGGAACTGTTTCGCTTTTTGTCGACAAAAAATGCAAAAAATTGCTCTACAACATCTATAACCTCCGCTACATTGAAGGTACCTCCAAAATAGATATCCCGACATATCACCAAATAAAACAAACCCACGAATTAAAATTCTTAATGCACCCGATAGATGCCGCATCTTACCTTGTGGACTTTTATTGGCCAATCACTTTATAAAGGAGAAAATTATGGAAGAAAAAATTTTAGAATATTCACCGATACTTATTGTTATAATGATGTTTTTTATTCAGCACAAAATTTTTGTAACACCGGAACAATTAGAAAAAAAACACAGAGAAATAATTGAAAATATTGAAGAAAAATTTGTCCCTTTAAGAAGTTTCAAAGACCTTAAAGAACAGGTAACAGAAATGAAAGACAAAATTGATAAAATTTATGATTGCCTGATAACCTTTAAGTAATGTTAAGAAGTTATTACAAAAGTAGCAAATTATTTTTTTACATGATTTTAACCACACATCAGATTATAAAAAGGAGAAATCATGCCATCAATAATAGGAGCACGTATCACACCACGAAGCAGTACACAAACAAGACAATATGCAAATTTAGCAGCAGACTATTTTAAAAAAGTATACACAGATTTACCTAATGATCCGCACCTTATTCCTAGAGCTATTGCAAAAAGTAATACAAATAAAAATATTAAGCTATCATCCTTATTTGAAAAATTTAAAGGATATATGGATGGCACACTTCATTATGATGATCCTGCCATTGCGAAAGAAATTAATGCTGCAATTGAAAACGATGCATATGAACTTTTAGAAAGATATGCACCTCATCAACTCACGCCTAAAGGTTTAAAAGATAAATTTGGCCCAAGAGTAGTTGTGGCAGAAGCAATTTTGGAAGTTATGGCCGCATACAAAAAAATGATAGCACTGGCAAAACCTGCTTTTGAAACTATTAAACCTGTTCTTAAAGATGTAAGACCTATTTCAAACAGAGTTTTAAGACAGGCAACAGCCAGAGAAGAACATACAATAAAAGCTAATGAAGTTCTTGAACTTGTTGGAATAAATAAAAATTTCTTCCGTCTGAATGACGATTATCTTGCACTTCTTGCAAAAGCAGAAGACAAAAATGCAACTTTAACATTAAAAGAACAACAAATACTTAAAGACTATAAAGAACTTGAAAGTGTAGTTCTGGAAAAATTAAAAAGCAACAAAATTGCAAAACAAATGTACGGAGATGCAAGAAAAATGGCTCTTGGTATGGAAAAATTACGCCGAGAAAGCGTTGCAGAACGCGCAGCTATGATTGAATATAATAAAGATGTAATAAAAGCCGCTGATGCCGAATTTGAATATGACCTTCTTGGTCAATTTCCTTGGCCGGTGCTTAGTACATAAATTTCCGATACTTTTTAACGTTCTTCATAACAACAACTTTGCCGTCTTTGCATTTTGCTTTGATTAGTTTGTTTTTTACGTCAAGTGAAAGAGTTTCGTTGTCAGCATTTTCAATGCTTAAATGATACGGGTTTGGGATGTAAAAACCACTTTTTGTTGTAACATAACACGGTAGCCACGGATGCAATGCTTTTATTCTTGCTACAATTTCTTCCGCCGTTTCACGCTCAAAATCTAACATCATATCCTCACGTTCAATATTCGGATAGTATGATGCCAAATTTTCATCCTGTTTTAATGGCGTTATTTCACCGTTTTCATACTCATACAAAAAACCGGGCAGAGATTTTTTAACTTCAAAAACCGTAGCTTCTCTCAATTCTTTAGATGTATAAAACGGCAGAATTTCGGCTCTTGCCTGATAGAGAATTTCACCGGTATCAAAATTTTCATCAATTTTATGAAAGGTAAACCCCGAAAACGGCTCACGATTTTTAATAACCTGTAAATATGGATTCGGCCCTCTGTATTTTGGCAGAAGCGACGGATGAATATTCACAAACCCCAAACGCGGCACCGCAAAAACTTTTTTAGAAATTTTTTCTCTCCAGGTTCCTACTAAAACCATATCAACATTATTTTTCAGCAAAAAATCTCTGAAATCGGGAGAATTTGTGGAATTAAAATGCAATTCATTCAATTCATATTTTTTTATCAGTATTTCTTCAACACTATGAGAGAAAAAATCTGATACGGCAAGCTGAAAACGGTTCTTCGTGAGATTATCATAGCGCAAAACTCCGACAATATCGGTATTGAGAGCATTTATACAACCCTCAATCATACCTGCCAACATAATTCCTTTACCCAAAAGAACAACTCTCAAAATCTAATACCTTATTTTTGATGCTCTGTCCATCTCTCTTTGCTGATCTTTTTTAGTCAG
>JAGCBH010000034.1 GCA_017652265.1 bacterium | reverse complement strand
GTTGATGCTGATTATGTAACCGGTCAGGTTATAGAAGTTGACGGCGGAATGATTTTATAATTAGTTTTATAGGTGCTGTTTTGAAGGATACTGAAGCAAAAATTGAAAATTTGTTAATCCAGTATAAGAGCTGTTCTGATGAGAGAAAACGTAAGATTTTACATATCAAAATTATTGAACTGGCTCTTATGTATGTCAAAAAAATTGTTTCCATGCCGATATACCATTTTTACGGACTTCAGGAAGATTTGTTTCAGGTCGGCTCTATCGGGTTGCTGAAAGCAATTGATTTTTTTGATGTGGCTAAACAGACCAAATTTAAAACATATGCCATGTATTTTATAAAAGGGGAAATCAGGCATTATTTAAGAGATAAAGTCAATTTCATAAGAGCGCCAAGGGAAATTCAGGAAATTTCGTTCAGAATTACTCAGGCTGCTAAAGAGCTAGAAAAAGACGGCTTGGATGGGACATCCGTACAGTTGTTATCAGAAAAACTGGGTATGCCGGAAAATCGTGTTGAGGCAGTTCTTCAATTGATGAAAGAAAAAGATATTTTGTCGCTTGATCAGGCCAGCAGCGATGATGATGAGGATCTTTCCCTGCTGGATAAAATTCCTGACGGTGATTACAAAGATTTTCTTTCAAATTCAGAGAACAGATTAATGTTAAATTCTGCGATTCAGGAACTCCCCGCAGATTTAAAAGAGGTACTTGTTCTCAATTATTATAACGATTTAACTCAAAAGGAAATTGCTGAAAAAACGGGCTTATCGGTTATGCAGGTTTCAAGGAAAATAAAAAAAGCGCTGAACACTTTGTACAAAGCGGTTAGAGGAAGTGAGAAATAAATGGAAATAGAATTTCTTGTGCCGTTATTTTTTGTTTTTTTAACCGGACTTTGTTTCGGGAGTTTTTTGAATGTGGTGGTTTTACGTGCGTTTAGCAACGAATCAATATCTTATCCGGCTTCAAAATGTCCGAAATGCCAAAAACCATTGTACTGGTGGCATAACATTCCTGTTTTGTCTTATATTATGCTCAGAGGCAAATGTTATTTTTGCAAGTCTCCGATAAGTATTCAGTATCCGATAGTTGAATTTGTGACTGCAGTATTATTCTCTCTTGCGTATCTGAAATTCGGATTCGGTATACACCTGATATATTTGTGGGCGGTGATATTTATGGCGCTTGTGCTGGCGGTAGCGGATATTAAAGAAAAAGTTATATTTACAAGGCATGTTTATGTTCTTGCGGGTATCGGTCTTTTTTATAATTTTCTTTATACAATGCTGAATATAAAAGAACCTGCAATAACTTGGCTTAATAATCCGTTTGTAAATTCTATAGAGGGTTTATTGCTTGGAGCTGTTGTAATGCTTGTGTATTTTCTGATTGCGGGGCTTTTGGCAGGCGGAAAAATGGCAATGGGTGACGGCGATATTTATATTGCGGGAGCACTGGGGGCATGTTTGGGGTTTGAAAAAACCGCGTATATGCTGATTTTTGCGTTCTTGCTGCAAATCCTTATTACGCTTATTGCTTATGAATACAGCTTGTTTAAAGCGAAAGATTTTAAAATTTTTGCTTCGGTTATACTGTTTATAATTATCGGAATTGGGCACTGCTTTTTGAATAATGCCGGAATATTTGCACAAAACACCGTGATATTTATACTTTATACCATAATACTCATGTTAGTTGCTCTGTACATACTGAAAGATACATTTGCCAGGGTTTGGAATTTAAAAGATAAAAATCCTGATGCAGTTCTTGAAAACTTTGTTTGTATCCCGTTTGGACCGGCACTTGTTGCGGCGGCAATAACTGTTTTGTTTTATTTGCAGGAAATATCAGTAATTTCCCAAAATTTTATAAACAGCTACCTTAATTTTATCGGATGGTAATTATTTTATCGGTTCAGGAATTTTATCTCCGAATTCAAGCATAACTTGCAATGTCATTCTGAGCTGATTTTTGTAATTTTCTCTGGCTTTTTCAATTGTTTTTGCGGTAAATGTAAAAGACGGTAACTCTTCTATTTCAATATAAAAGTACGGATTGCCCTCAAAGTCTATATCTTCACCCTCAATAAGAGTCCAGGGTAAGTTCAAATAATATTCAATATCTTTTTCCGTATCTGCCAAGATTTTATCCTATTCGCTTAAAGAATTTTCATTTAGCGGCTGAGTAAGCATTATGCCGTCACCGCCGATTACATCAACTTTTTCGTCGTTTATCAGTAAATATACAGGTTTTTTGGTGTTATATTTAGCTGTTTTAATTAACTGAAAAATCCTTTTATAGATGCTGTCTGTTCCGCCACCCAAGCTGAAATGTTCTGACACATCAACGTAAACACCGTCATCCGTTTCTACAACCTTTTGTAATCTTGTTCCGACAGGGATTTCGGAATATACACCAAACTTAACTTCATCCGGTTTCGGACCGTTAAAAAGAGATATAAGAGCAAATTCTATAGGTGTGCCGTCTATATCGGGATCGTATTCTCGTTTTACGGCTCTGTACACTTCTTCCCCTTTTTTATTTTGTCCGATAAAAAATACGTTTATGTATAGTTTATTGGCATCGTCTTCTTCCTCTTCCATAACGGGTTCTTCTTGCTGCGGTTGTTTTTCCGGAGCGTTTTTGGACTGGTTTAAATTTATGACAGAAAACAAAAATACTGCTGCCACTATTATTGTTACAAGTATCAAACCTATGTTAGTGTTGTTTTTCATCAGAACCTCACTTAGTAATATTTAACAGAGCCTCTATAATAACCTTATCATCTCTTATATATACATCTTTAATTCTTGTGGCTATGTTATTATTTTGCAAAAATTTGGCGGAAAAATCAAGAGGGTTAATATAATTTAATGCGTTTGTCAGCTTTAAAAAATTCATTACGGCTGATTTACCGTTTGCGGCTTCGCTCTGGTTATATACTGTATTATCAAAGAACATAATATCTGAGGTTACGGAAAGCCTTTGTTCTTTTGGTGAAAACGGAAGCGTATAGTCAATATCATAGACAAGTTTGCCGTCTTTTATATCAAAATTTGTATCTTTTACGCTCAAAAATCCGCTTAGTTGAGAATTTATTTTTTCAAGCTTCTCCTTAAATTCCGGAAGATTTTTTATCTGGTTAATGTTTGCGGATGTAAGTTCAAAAGTTACATCTGCCGGAAAATCCGTTACAAATTCATATTTTGAGTTTTCATTTTTTGTAAACTGATTAAAATCGCATAAAGAATTTATGGTTACTTTATCAATTGAAATTCCGTCAACTTTTATATTTTCTCCTGTTGCGGTTATGCTTTTGAATTTACCCTCTTTTAAATCTTTTTTGCTGAAAGATTTGAGTTTGACGTCAAAATGTCCGCTGAATTGTTTTTTTGCCTGTTTCTCAAGAGTGTGTTCAAGCAGCTTTGTATAAAGAAAATTGCTTCCGCTTGCGTTGCTTAGAAATTTTGAAAATCCTGAATTTATTATGTATGTGCTCGGACAAATATAATCGTCGGCAAGAGCACATCCTCCAAAACATATCCCAAGAAATATTACTGATAACAATTTTTTCATAATAACACCTTTTTCATTTTTATAATATTATTTTCCGCCAGACCTACGGCATATAATTCATCATTATACACCAAACCGACAAATCCGTCAGAAGATTTTTTTTCAAGGGACATCCCGTTTCGGATGAGTTTTAAATCTGCTTCTGCAACCTCAACCATTGGCATTTTCAGGACTTTTGATGGATTGATAAGATTTTTTTCAACGGTTTCCTTTGTTAAGCCTTCTAAATTCAAAGAATTTTCAAGCTCAAAAATATCTGATTTTGTACGTGTAAGTTCCGTCAAATATGCTCCTGTACCAAGTTTTTGAGCTATATCAAAAGCAAGAGAGCGGATATACGTACCGCTTTTGCAGTCTATAAAAATCTTGGCGGTTTGATTTTCATAGCTAAAATCCAGAAGTTTAAGTTCATATATTGTGACTTTTCTTGGTTTAATTTCAACGATTTCGCCTTTTCTTGCGTACTCATATAATTTTTTGCCGTTAACTTTCACTGCTGAATACATTGGCGGAAGCTGTTCAATTTCGCCGGTAAAATCTTTTAAAATATTTTCCAGATCTTCACGATTAATTTTCTTATCAAAAGTTTGTGTAATTTGTCCGTCACAGTCGTAGGTATCCGTATTAAATCCGAATTTTATTTGGGCAATATAGCTTTTATCGTTGTGCAGATATTCCGAAAGTCTTGTGGCATTGCCGATACAAACAGGTAAAACACCCGTTGCAAAAGGATCCAGAGTGCCGGTATGACCGATTTGTTTTATTTTTGTAATCCGCCTTAAAACCGCAACAACATCGTACGATGTCATGCCTTTGGGTTTATTTATGTTCAGAAAACCAAACAAGGTCTAAACCTCTCCTCTTGAAATTTTATTTATGATTTCGGTTACTTTTGAACCTTGCTCAAGAGAATTTGTATATACAAACTTCAGTTCCGGAGTTACTCTCAGGCGAATACGTTTACCGACTTCATAACGAACTTTCGGAGTGCTTTTTTCAATAATTTCTTTCGTGTGTTCTATCTGCTCAGGTGAACCAAGAACACTATAGATTACTTTGGCAAACGAATTATCATGAGCAACTTCAATATCCAAAACGGATACAACGCCTGCCAGGCCTCTGATTTCTCGGCGCAAAATCTCCGATATATCGCGCATTAATTCTTTTCTTACACGTTCGTTCCTTAGAGTTGTCATTGTTTTTCTCCTTACGTACATTGTAGCACAAAAAATTAAAAATAACCCCGATATTTACATAACTGAAATATCGGGAATGTATATAAGTTTTACAAAAAATGAGGGAAGTAATAATTATTTTTTCTGGAAAATCATTACATATTCGTGTTTGAAGATGAAAAATCCTCCGGCAAGAGCTCTGTATCTCCACAGATGAGCATCTTTGCCTTTGCAGCGTTCGTTGCCCTGAATATCTTTAACGATTATTCCTTTTAACTTAAATCCTAATTCCATCATGCGTGCCATACATTCAAAACCCAAAGGCTGAACTTCGGAATCTTTATAGCTGTCGCCGATGATTAATGCCGCAAAACGACCTTTTTCCAATAAATCATAGCCGTTTTTTGCGACCTTTTGGAACAAATCATAAAATTCTTCCGTTGAACTGCAGTTAGATAAATCTTCTTTTTTATCAGAAAATTTGATAATATCATCATAAGGCGGATGGAGTATCAATAACTGGGCTTTTTCTTCACCCATAATTTCAAGCCTTGCTTTGATTTTTTCTTTTGCCAATTCTGATGCGGAATCTGCACAGATTATATTTACATCTGTTACAAGTTGTTTTGGTGTAAATTTTTCTGAAACGCTTTCTGCTAAATCTTCTTTTAATTCAACACCTATGCAGCGTCTTTTCATATTAATTGCTTCAATACCCGAGGTGCCGGAACCGAAAAACAAATCCAATACAACATCATTTTTCTTTGTGAAGCGCTCATAGAGTTGTTGTGCAAGCTGAGGGATATAATTACCGTGATATTCATTAGAATGGCCATTCTCTTTTAAACGTGCGGGAAATTCCCAAAGAGTATCCGTAAATACGTGATCGTAATTCTTCCAGTTGTTCAGATCAATATCACTGTATTTCGTCGTTTTAACGGGTTTTGCTATTTTTAAATCCGGTCTTTCTGCGGGTTTAAGTTTTGTATTCCCTCTTACTGCCATTATCCTCTCCATTCGTTATTTTTAATTTTAAAAAATTGTTTCAAATTTGTAATCAAACGTATAGATGAATTTTTGTTTAAGCTAAAATAATGGTGTTATGGCAAGGATAAAAGAGCTATCGGAGTTATTAATAAATCAGGTTGCGGCAGGGGAAGTTATTGAACGTCCTTCATCTGTAGTAAAAGAATTGGTGGAAAATTCCATAGATGCAGGTGCGACTAGAATAAGTATTGAGATTTCAAATGAATGCAGAAATATTCGTGTTGCAGATAATGGTTCCGGTATACATCCTGACGATATTTATCTTGCATTTACAAAACATGCAACAAGCAAAATAGAAACCACGGATGATTTATACAATATTTCTACTCTTGGTTTCAGGGGTGAAGCGCTTGCAAGCATAATTTCAATTGCAAAAGTTACCTGTACAACCCGCACAAAAGATTATGATTACGGTACAAAAGTTGAATGCGAAAATGCGCAGGCACATCAATCCAAAACAAGCTGTGCTATCGGAACAATTATGGAAGTAAAAGACTTGTTTTATAATATTCCTGCCCGCTTAAAATTTTTAAAAAATTCATCAACGGAGTTTTCATACATACAGGAACTTGTCCAAAACCTTGCGCTTTCTCATTTTGGGGTTGCATTTGAGCTTAAAAACAACGGTAAAACAGTTCTGAAAACATCAGGCAGAAACCTTCCGCAGGTAACAATTAAAGAAGTATATGGTGATAGTGTTGCTAAGAATTTGAAAGAAGTGTTTAAAGAGGATGCTCAGGCAAACCTTAAAATAACGGGATTTATAAGTACGCCTGACGTTACAAGGGCAAGCAAAAAATATTACCATATTTCAATTAATTCCCGTACTGTTAAATGTCCCGTCTTTATTAAAGCGGTTGATATGGCATACAAAAACCTTATATCAGGCGGAAAATATCCTATTGTTATCTTAAATCTTGAGATTAATCCGAATGATGTCGATGTAAACATCCACCCTACAAAGCGTGAAGTAAGATACAAAAATCCTAACATGATTTTTAATTTTATTATGACGGCGATTTTATCAGGACTTTCAAAATTTTCAGGTGTTCCGAATAATGTTGCCGACATAAGAGCTGAAAATCCTAAAAGGTACGAAAATAAGGATTTTAAAGAAGCGGAAACTTCTAATGTCGTAAATATAATGTTCCCGCAGGATTTTCCTAAGCCGGATAAAAGAACCGATACGGTTGAACTAAGCGGTAAACAGATAGAAAATCTTGCGCACTATACCCAAAGTCTTTTCGGCAATGATAATCAGCCAAAACTCAATAATGAAGAGATTGAAAAAGATGAAGATGTAATAATAGGTCAGTATAAAAATACATATATACTAATTGAACGGCCTGATGGGCTTGAGATAGTTGATCAGCACATTGCGGAAGAACGTTATAATTATGAAAAACTGAAAAAGGAAAAAAGTGTTGTTTCCCAAATGCTTTTTGTATCGGATGTTATACCTGTTACACATTCCGAAGCGGAATTGTTAAAAGAAAATTTGTCCAAATTTGAGCGGTTTGGCTATGGTATAGAATTTGTTTCCGATAATGAGATAATGTTCCGCAAAATCCCGCAAATGCTTATAAATAAAGATACAAAAGAAATTCTTGCAGAAATTTTTGAGAATATTGAAGGTGATATTGATAATCTTGAAGAAAGAATTTTGAAAACAACTGCCTGCAAAGCTTCTGTTAAAGCGGGACAAAAGCTTTCAACCTGGCAGATGCAGGAAATTATAAAAAAAT
>JAGCBH010000033.1 GCA_017652265.1 bacterium | reverse complement strand
TCACCTGCTTGACCTTGGTCAAGAGATTTTCTGAACATTTCAACACCTGTAACAGTTGTTTTCTTAGTTTCACCAAGACCAACTAATTCAACTTCATCACCTACTTTAACAACGCCACGTTCTACACGGCCTGTAGCAACAGTACCACGACCTGTGATAGAGAATACGTCTTCAACAGGCATCAAGAACGGTTTGTCTAAGTCACGTTGAGGAGTTGGGAAGTAAGAATCGATAGCATCCATCAATTCCCAAATCTTATCAACCCATTTGTCTTGACCGCGTTGTACGTTAGGATTTGCTTGAACAGCTTCTAAAGCTTTCAATGCAGAACCGTGGATGAACGGAATGTTGTCACCGTCGAATTCATAAGAAGAAAGAAGTTCTCTAACTTCCATTTCAACGAGTTCTAACAATTCAGGATCATCAACCATATCGCATTTGTTCAAAAATACAACAAGGTTAGGAACACCAACTTGTCTTGCTAACAAGATGTGTTCACGAGTTTGAGGCATCGCACCATCAGTAGCTGCAACAACAAGAATTGCACCATCCATCTGAGCAGCACCTGTGATCATGTTTTTAACATAGTCAGCGTGTCCCGGGCAGTCAACGTGTGCATAGTGTCTTGAGTCTGTTTCATATTCAACGTGTGCCGTTGAAATGGTAATACCTCTTGCTTTTTCTTCAGGAGCAGCATCAATTTCATCAAATTTCTTAGCTTGAGCTTTTCCTGCTGCAGCCATACAACCTGTAATAGCTGCTGTTAATGTAGTTTTACCGTGGTCAACGTGGCCAATTGTACCTACGTTAACGTGCGGTTTTGTACGTTCATACTTTTCACGTGCCATGAGATTAATCTCCTTCTTTTTTCTAATTATACTCACTACTTTATTAGATACTAAAGCTTAATTATAATGATATGCCATAAAATAATTTTGTCAAGATACGACAGTTTACAGACAGTTTTATTTTTGCTCAGCTGCACTCATATTTTGACGCAATACCGTCCAAAAAGATTTTCTTGTCCGTCTTGCTTCCTGAAGACGCTTATTTTCATAAAACGCATCTATTTCACTATCGGCTATAGACTTCTTCACGTAAATATCGTATTCTGCAACCAAACGACTATCCCTAATATAACTGGTATCTCTGTTCAGAATTTCATCAAGTAGTATAGGTACTACCTTTTTGACTTCAGTTGTACCATCAGCTCCTTCTTTCATATACAGCTTTTCTTTTACAATCTTTTTATCGTCCTTATTTTTCCAGAACATATATCTGGTAGCCAGTAAAGTTGTTTTTTCGGTTCTGCTCTTTGGAACTGAAAAATCATGGCTTTTCGCGTAATAAAAATCAAACCTGTCTAATGCTTCATTAATTCCGCTCCATTTTTTAATCATATTAACCTGATACGGTGAAACGCCTTTTTTATTTTGAAGCAACTCATATCCTAATATTCTGTTTCTGATTGCGAATGCTGTAGCGCGAACTTTCTTTATATCCATAAGATATCCCCTTTGCTAATAACGTAGCATAAATATACTTTATTAGTCAACCCGGTTTTCCATTCATGATTAACATTCTTGACAAAAAACAAATACATTGTGTTAGAATACTAATGTTACTAATATCAGGAGAAATATACTTATGGATACATTACAAACTATGGTTTTAGAAAATATAAATTCGCCGGAAGATGTTAAAAAACTTTCTGTTGAAGAAATGAACATATTGGCAGATGAAATCAGACAAGGGATTTTGAACAGAGTTGACAAAATCGGAGGTCACTTGGGGCCCGGATTAGGAATAACGGAAGTAACAATTGCTCTGCATTATGTATTTAATTCGCCGTACGATAAATTTGTATTTGATGTTTCTCACCAATGTTATCCGCATAAAATGCTGACCGGCAGAAAAGAAGGGTTTACAAATCCTCTTGAACATTCCGAAATCTCCGGATATTTTAACTACTCCGAAAGCGAACATGACCCGTTTATGATAGGCCATACATCAACTTCTGTAAGCCTTGCAACAGGCTTGGCAAAAGCGCGTGACCTTAAGGGCGAAAAATATAACGTAATTGCACTTATCGGCGATGGTTCGCTATCAGGCGGGGAAGCATTTGAGGGCTTTAACAACTCATCTGTTTTAAACTCAAATTTCATTATCATTGTTAACGATAATGAAATGTCTATCGCCGAAAATCAGGGCGGTTTATACAAAAATCTGAAAGAACTGAGAGAAACAAACGGCACCTCACAAAATAACTGGTTTAAAACATTCGGTTTTGACTATATGTATGTTGAAAACGGCAACGATATTCAAACTCTGATAGGTACATTCAACAAAGTTAAAGATATTGACCACCCGATTGTAATTCATATTCACACATTAAAAGGAAAAGGATTTGAGCCAGCCGTTCAGAATAAAGAATGGGGGCACTGGACCATGCCGGGGATTTTAAGTGAGAAATCACCATCCTTCAGCATGCCGGAATGTTATGAAACTCTAACTAAAGATTACATCCTTAATGCCGTCAAAAATGATCCGCAAGTTATTGCCGTAAATGCCGCAACGCCCGGAGTGTTCTGGTGGAATAGTGAATTCAGAAATGCTTTGAACAAAAATTATACTGATGTCGGTATTGCAGAACAGCATGCCTGCGCTTATATTTCAGGTCTTGCCAAAAATGGTGCAAAACCGATTTGGGCAGTTCACAGTTCGTTTATACAAAGAACATATGACCAGTTATCACAGGATTTGGCACTAAACAATTCACCTGCAACAATTCTTGTTTTCTGGAGCGGTATTACAAGCGCTGATGCAACACACTTGGGCCTGTTTGATATTCCTCTAATCTCAAATATTCCGAATATTGTTTATCTTGCACCTACCCGCAAAGAAGAATATCTGAAAATGCTTGACTGGTCAGTTAAACAAAATGAACATCCTGTTGCTATTCGTGTTCCGTATTTTGAATATGTTTCAACAGGAGTTGAAGATACAACGGATTATTCAATTTTGAATAAATTTAAGGTTGAAGAGCAAGGTTCTAAAATCGCAATAGTAGCAGCAGGCGACTTTTTCTCACTCGGTAGAGAAGTTAAAGAGGAAATTAAATCCCAATTCGGCATTGATGCAACGCTTATCAATCCACGATTTATCTCCGGTATTGATAAAGAGCTTCTTGAAAGCCTAAAATCAAATCATAAAATCGTAATTACACTTGAAAACGGAATTTTATCCGGTGGTTTCGGAGAAAAAATCGCAAGTTACTACGGAAATTCATCAATGAAAGTCCTGAATTACGGAGCTTATAAAGAATTTACCGACAGAGTTCCAATGGACGAATTGTTGACAAGATACCGCCTGAAAAAAGAACTTATCTGCGAAGATTTAACAGGCATTATATAGAATTAGAGCCTGTTCATGCCGCAAAAATCTTTATATGCACAATACTTGCAAGCATTTTTCTTATCAGTTGGTTCAAATTCGTGAGATTTGATACTTTTTACTGCGTTTTTGAACTTTTCTACCGCCTGTTCAATCTCTTCAGGGGTATATTGAATACCATCATTCTTATATAAGAAATCTTCAGGATAAATAAATTTCGTTATTGAAACTTTATTGCCAGTAGAAAGCTCATAAAAATACTTGTACCACGCCATTTGGTTGTAGTAATTTTCATTTTCACCATCAATTTTTATTTTTGAATTTTTATTATTGCCGGTTTTGTAATCGTAAATAGCATACGTTCCGTCTTCACAACGGTCAATTCTATCTATAATTCCATAGAATTTTGTACCGTCTTCAAGTGTGCAATTGATTTTTTCTTCCTGAGCAACAAGATTTGTAGGAGTCGTGTTCAAAATCTGGCAATAATATTCATCCAGTTTTTTCTCTCCTCTGCCTTCAAAATTTATCCGTTGCTCAAGAGATTCCATAGGTCTGGTTGAAAGGTCCTCTTTAAACCATTTTATAAACTGAGATTTTTCCGGCGCAATTTTATTATTCATAAGAAATCTGATGGCTTCTTCACACGCTTTATGAAAAGCAAGACCATAGCTTGCATAATTGAAGTTTGCATCTTTTGCTTCCAGGTCCAGTATATCGCAGTATAAATACTGTCTTGGGCAGGCTAAATATCTGTTTATTGCAGATGCTGAGTAACTTCTGTCAGCCAGTTTCGCATCTATAAACTCTGAAAACTCTTTTTTGTAATCATATTTATCCTTCAGAAGAAGTTTGTTTACCTGCTGCCAGAAAGAATTTTCATTGGAATCATAGGATAAGTATTCCTGTTCAAACTTATCCGCAATTTCTGCAATGTACTTGGTCGGCTTTTTCGGACTATTTTCGATTTTCTCAGGATAAGACAAGCGAAGTGTATGTTTTGCCCTTGTCATTGCAACATACATTAATTTCATTAAATCCGACGGTTTTATTTCATTTTTAATTTCATCATCACTTTTGCGTTCAGATTTATCAAGCGGAATATCGGCTTTTAATGATTTAGAGCTGCTTTCCCACTTCTTTGTTTCCAATGTCGGCATATAAACATATTCAAATTCACGCCCTTTGGCTCCATGATATGTACACAACTGAACAGCATTGAGCGTAACAGACGCTTTTTCAGTGCATATTTTTTCGTCATCATCTACAATGGATTTTAAATACTTATTAAATTCTTCAAGCGCAAATGTCTTATATATTTGAGAAAAACCGTCAGCCTCATCAAGAAATTTTTTGATACCTGCAATGCTTTCTGCTTTGTTGATTTCAGTATTCAAATAATAATCAAAAATACCGGTTTGACCGCCAATCTCAAGAATTGTATTTTTCAGGCTTTCTTTGGTTTTGTAATCTCTTAAATAATCATAGGTCTTCAGAAAATTTTCAAATTTTTCCGGCTCAACCAATTTTGATTTGTCAATTTTACGCAAAACATCAATAAACGTTTTATCTTTTGAAATTTCTTTATATAAAACCTGATAATCCTTTGGATGAACATCAAACGGATGCGACACAAGTAATTCAAAAATTCTGTGCGAATATGTCTCCGGATCAATTAAAAACTGAATGTAGAAATACAACACATTTACAGCAGGAATCGTAAAAATATCCTTTCCATCTTTAAGTTCAAAAGGGATATTTTTCATTTTCAGCATTTCTCCAAAGCCCTGCGCTTCCGCATTGGTGCGGGTTAAAATTGCTATTTCCGAATATTTTTTCTTACCTGTATTTTTATCTTTAGGACACTCATCAGAATTTATAAGCGCCTCTATTTCATCCACAATATCTGTATATTCCAGCATTATATCTTCATATTTGCGTAATCTTACAGGTTTATCCTTTAAAATTATTTCTTCATTTTTAGCTGTTAAGTCCTTGTTTATCGACTTCCCGTTTTTATCTTTGTAGTTATACAGATTTACCAGACTCAAAGGATCTTTTTCTATTACTGCCCTTGCCGCATTAAGAATACTTTGCGTTGAACGCATATTTTCCGTCAGGCAAATAATTTGCGTATCAGGAAATTCTTTCAGGTAATTTGCAATCGTATCAAGTTTTGCGCCCTGAAAACGGTAAATTATCTGATCATCATCCCCTACAACAAAAATATTTTTGCTTTTAAGAGCATGGGAAAGTGCAAAAACAATTTCATTCTGAGATTTATTGGTATCCTGGTATTCATCAACCATTATGTATTCATAACGGTTTGCAATCTCATCTAAAAATGACGGACTGCTTTCAAATTTATCCAGCACCATGTTAATCATGTCATTAAAATCAAGATACCTTTGGGATGTCGTTTTATCACTGTACAATTCATAAAATTTCCAGAGTTCCTTTGCCTGTTCTACTTTTTTAACCGCATCATCACGTTTGTCATAAGGCGGATTTTTGTATCTTTTGTTTCTCCCTGATTCAACATCATCAATTATTTTTTCCCACTCTTGAATTGCAGGCATCCAGTCTTCATTTTCTTCAAGATTTTTAAAATATTTTTCTTTTGTTAATCTGTTTTGCTTTATGGAAGAAATTCTATTTTTAATTTTATTAATGTAATAATACGGATCATTTTTATCAGTTCTGAAATAAACAGGCTGAATTTCATCAATACATTCTTTTACAAATGCTTTGGAAATAGGATCAGTAATTACTTTATAATTTGACGGAATTTCAAAATCATCAGGAAATTCTTCAATAATACTGCAGCAAAAACCGTGATATGTAAAAATCTGAACACCGCACGAAAGAACATTCAATTCTTCTTCAATACGTTTTTTCATTTCCGTTGCGGCGGCATCCGTAAATGTAAGACATAAAATCTTTTCCGGATCAACTCTCTGCGAAAGCATCTTTTTTATACGTTCAATAATCGTAAAAGTTTTACCCGTTCCCGGCCCGGCCAAAACCAAATATTTGCCCGTTATATTTTCAAGACAATCCCTTTGACTTTCGTTCGGTATTCTTTTAACTTTTTCCGCAACTGCCATATCAGACTCCTTTCAACACATGCCTGTTGTTACTATATTATAAATTCATTCTATAAATATTATAAAATACCGCTATGACATATCCGGACATATTTAAAAATTCTTAACAAAAAATAAAAGCAGTTCTCCGCCACTACCGCTCCGCTTGCGTAAGCGGGAGTTACTTACCTAGTAACTCATTCTCCGCGAACCGTGCGTTTCCCTCTCAAAAACAATTAATAATTGTTTTTGCTCGGCAGAGTGCTGTCTAATATGTCACTCAAAACATTTGCTTACGTACCCTATCGCAAAAGTTTCTCGGACATTTTTAAATTTAAGCAAAAAATTTTTTTTACCGTTTTTAAAACAGAACAATGAAAGTTGCGCAAATAAATAATACAGATTATCGCTATAAGACATCTTTTAAAGGTATTATCAGAACAGTATGGAGAAAAACGCCGTCACCAAACGGAGTCCATTTAATTGACACTATTAAGCATAAAAATAATTCCTGGATGTTTCGTCCGAATGTGCGTGAATGTATCAGGCAGTATAATGCTTTTTCAAAGTTATTTCCCGGTACGGAAAAGGTAAATGTCTATGATTGCGCATGTTCTTTGGGATACGGAGTGTATGGTTTTCTTTTGTGGCTGTTATCAGGACACGAAAAACATCCCGAAAGATTTTTTCCAATAATTGCAAAAGACTATGATGAAGATATAATTAAAGCTGCACGAGAAGGTTTACTGCCGCTTAATGAGGATGAAATCTGGAATATTTGTGATGTTGTAAGAAAGGATGATGTTATCAAAAAAGAAGATTTGGACGAATTTTTTCATGTTGATTATAACAACTCCGAAAATATGTTAATAGGTACAAAATGCTACGGATATATGGCAAAACCTACTAAAATACTCACTGATAAGGTGCAATTTTCAGTAGCAGATATAAGAGAAGATTATGTAAATATTGAACCTCACAGAAGCCTTGTTTGGGCTACAAATTTCTGGCCTTATATGGGAAAAGAAGACCGCTATAAACTTGCACAAAATCTGTATAATCAATTCGCTAAAGGTTCAGCCATAAAAATAAGCGATGATTTTGACAACAATCGTATTTGCCTGCAAGACAGCAAATCTACGGCAGAATTATTACTGGATACCGGTTTCCATCCGGCAGACGGAATTAAAAATATATTTGTAAAATGAGTTTAAAAGAACAATATAAAAAGCCGACAGGAAAACCTATCGGCTCTTTATTAGCGGGGGACGAGGCTGTCTTGCTCGGTGGCGTTAAACGGCATTTCCGCGTTTTGACTTTGTGATTTCATCACTTGTCAAAAACGCTCCAGCCTCTGCCGCCTCGCGTTCGGACTCGGACTGCAACTCCGTTGCAGGAGTTCTTGCCTCTGTCATCCAAATAAAAAGCCGACAGGAAAACCTATCGGCTCTTTATTAGCGGGAGACGAGGCTGTCTTGCTCGGCGGCGTTAAACGGCATTTCCGCGTTTTGACTTTGTGATTTCATCACTTGTCAAAAACGCTCCAGCCTCTGCCGCCTCGCG
>JAGCBH010000032.1 GCA_017652265.1 bacterium | reverse complement strand
CGGAGTAATTGCCAGCTTACGTTTAGGGAACGGCAATTTCGGAAGCATCATTTTTTGTCTTATCAGGTTTATACCAAAGAATACCTTTCTTGGTTCAATACCTATTTTTTCAGCAATAACTTCATGAGCATCCGGGTTTGGTAACGGAAGCATCATCTTATAAAGAAATTCTATTTGAGTTAATTGTTCCTTGCTTACAAGTAACTGTTTAGGCGGTTTTTTAGGTCCTGACGGACGTTTCTTGTTCTGGAAACGATTATTTTGAGGACGTTGTTGATTATTTCTGTTATTATTAAACCTGTTATTTTGAGGTCTTTGCTGGTTATATCCGCCTCTGTTGTTATTGTATCTGTTATTTTGAGGTCTTTGCTGATTATATCCGCCTCTGTTATTATTGTTGTTATATCTGTTTTGAGGTCTTTGATAATTCTGCTGACGCTCATCATCGCCGCCTGCGCTGTAATATCTAGGCGCTTCGTTTCCGGCTTCTTCCTGAGGATTTTTAGCCTGCTCATCGTCTTGTGACGAAGATCCGTTAATCATCATACTCTTATCAGGATACAAACAATCGGGACAGATAACTCTTTTCGGGTTTTTGGTCTCAAACTCACGACCACACTTAATACATTTGTTCAAATACATAACAAATAGCCTCTTCTAAAAAATTAATTAAATTTAAATAAAATCATCATTTTTCATGTACATTCAGAATAAATATAAACTAAATATTCTCCTCAAAAATAAAAAAATAGATAAAATATTTACTTCGCTTTGAGTATTATAGCATATGTGCTAAATTTTTGCAAGCCCCATGCGAATTTTAAACAATATTTTTATCACCAAAACAATAACCGTCAAACGTTTACAATGCTTTACATTCGGTTGAACAATAACTATCATTGTAGTAGTATCATTAATAGTAAAATTATAAGGAACTCATTATGAAAGTTTATGCTATAAATGATTCTGTACCTCATTATACAAGAACCCAAAGAAATAACATTAAACCGGCAACAAACAATAAAGATTTTTCATGCCCACCTAAGAAGGATGTATCATTTGGCAGCGGTACAGGTCGCGCATTGAAATGGGTAATCACAGCAGGTTCTGTTGTAGCAGCACTAATCAATCCGGCATTACTTGGTGTTATATGTCTTGCCGGCGGTGCGGGCTATCTCGCAGGAAAAATTGCGGAAGTTGTTGCGATGGAGCCTAATGAACAAAAAAATATTGCAGAAAACGGCAAAGACGCAATAGATGATATAATAAAAGATTCGTTTCCGTACTAATGGAGGAAAATCATGAAAATTACTTCAATAGAAAATTTTAAAATCACACAATACAAAAACAACAATACTGCACACCGTATACACGCTGACGAACCGACAAAACCACAAGAACCGTCTTTTAAAAGACGCACAACAGGCGGTACCATAGGAATCTTTGCAGGCGAAATGCTTACACTTGGCATAAAAGCGCTGATAGGTCTAACAAGTGCTGCCGGAATAATAGTTATAGGTGCACTAAGTATGCTTGGGCTTGGTATGTTGGGATACCATATTGAAAATAAATATTTGGCTGACAGTAATACTGCAGATACAAACGCTGCAGTCAAACTTGATAAATAAAAAATATTATGCTAGATTATTTTCGTTATGAAATTTAAAAATTGTGCAATAGCATATAATTTTGATAATTCTGAACACAAAACCATTTGCACGAAACTTTTGGAAGAGATTTCGGCTTTCGGTTTGCGTTGTGATGTTATTAATATCAACAGCTTAAAACACGATTATGATCTTGTTTTTGTAATGGGCGGAGACGGCACAATATTAAAAGCTGCAAGATTTTATTCAGGCTCAGAAACCGTTATTTTCGGAATAAACATCGGCCGATTGGGATTTTTATCACAAACATCAAAAGAAAATTTTTCAAACGCATTTCAAAAAATATTTAATGGCGAATATAAAATTGAAAAACGCATAATGTTAGAAGCAAACGGCTACAATGCTTTAAATGATTTCGTCATAAAATCAAAAGAATACGGCAGAACATCTCGTTTTTCGGTAAAAATTGACGGCAAAGAGGTTTGCACATACGTAGCTGACGGTGTAATAATTTCAACACCTACAGGTTCAACCGCATATTGTTTAAGTGCAGGAGGCCCGGTTATAACTCCAAACATTGAAGCATTTGTCATTGTCCCTGTATGCGCACACACATTAACGGCAAGACCGCTTGTTATTCCGTCTGACTCTGTAATTTCGGTATCACAAACCGATAGCAAGTCCTCAAAAACCTGCGTACTTTCCGTTGACGGTCAGGGCAATTATGAATTTAAAGACGAAATTACAATTAAAAAATCATCAAGAAAAACAAACCTGCTTATTCTCGATGATCTTAATTTTTATACAATTCTTCAGACGAAACTCAACTGGGGCACCACACCTAACTATTGTTAAGTGTTATGAATTTTAATTTTACCTGTTTCAACAGTTTCTTTAACATCTATTACACGCTGATTTGAACTGCCAACCCAGTGGATATTATTGTCTTTGAGAGCTTCAACAAAACGGCCTTCCGCTATAACATCAACCATTTTCAGCTCTTCACAGTCTTTTATGTCTTCCCATTCAAAACCTGTATAAAGCCAAATTGTTTTATTCGGATATAAATCTCTGCATTTTCTTATAAGTCGAAAAACTTCCGGTCTATTAAACGGATGCAAAGGATCTCCGCCGCTGAATGTTATTCCGGAAATATGCGGTTTCGCAAGTTCGGTAAATAATTCTTCTTCAGCAGCTTCATCAAAAGGTAAACCGCCTTCCACATCCCAGGTAATTGGGTTTTGACAATTGTGGCAATGGTGCGTGCAACCTGCCACCCATAATACGACACGCAACCCATCGCCATTCAACATGTCGTCTTTTGTAATATTATGATAATTCATTACTTACTCCATCACAGAGACCTTACATACTTACTCTGTCTTTTATCTCTTCCATTTTTGCATCGTTCAAACGGGTATCGCCTTTTACTCTGGAGTAAGAAAGGTAACCATTCATTCTCTCGATTTTTGTCAAATTCTTGCTGCCGCATACAGGGCAAACGTCCATATTCAACTCTTGGTGTCCGCAATCATCACAATAAGCAAGTGAAAGGTTTACACCTTCATAGAAGCCCATTTTCATGGCTCTTCTGATAAGAGTTTCGACAGCCTCAGTATTATATCCTATCGGGTATTTTACATATTGGATTTTCCCACCATTGAACAATTCCCAGAAACGTTTTTCACAATCCTGTTTTTCAATAGGGGTAATCTTTTCTGATACATGGCAGTGGAAACTGTTTGATACATATCCTTTATCAGAAACATTTTCTATAACGCCATAGAGTTTGCGGAATTGCTGAACCTGAAGTCCGCAAAGACTTTCTGCCGGCGTTCCATAGATAGCATACATATTGCCATCCTCTTTTTTGAACTGCTGAACTTTTTTGTTAATGTATTTCATAACTTCAAGCGCAAATTCGCCATCTTCGGCAATAGATTTGCCGTTGTGAAGTCTTTGGAGTTCATTCAGCGCCGTAATACCGAATGAAGCCGTTGCTGCTTTCAAAATAGGTTTAATCTTATCGTGAATACCCAGATGACCGCCGTAGAAACCACCTTCGCAATATGCAAGAGGGTTAATTGATGCTTTCATTTCACCCAAGTATTCATAGGTTCTTATGTGAAGTTTTCTGATTAATTCAAGATAGTAATCAAGAACTTCATAGAAATCTTTGCTTTCACGTTTTGCCTTTGCATAAATCATTGGCAAGTGTAAGCTTATTGCACCTATATTAAAACGACCGACAAAGACCGGTTTATCGTTTTCATCAGCAGGCTCCATTCCGCCTCTTTCAAACCAAGGAGCAAGAAATGCCCTGCAGCCCATTGGAGAAATTACGCGGCCGTATTTTTGATAAATTTCAGAAATGTAACCTTCGCCTGATAATGATAACCAGTCCGGATACATTGTCTTTTGCGAGCAAGCAACACCTGCTTTAAACAAATCTTCGCTTTCACAACCTTCACCATGAAGTTTTTCATCATAAAGGAATACAATTTTAGGGAACAGAACAGGTTTTTTGTTTTCTTTCTTGCCCTGACCGCCCATACGTGTTTTGAGCATAGCCAGCGTTGCCATCTTTTCATATTCACCCGTTCCGAGACCCGTTGTTACTGTTATAAACGGATAGTCCCCTCTGCTTGATGCTACTGAATTGAACTTGTATTCCCAACCCTGGAAACCTTGTTCAAAATCTTTTCTAACATCATTTAAAGCTTCTTCTCTTGCCTTTTCAAACGAAAGGCCCATACAAATATATCTTTCATTTTGTCTGTTATAAGTTTTTTCAGCATAAGGTGCCAAAATTTTATCAACTTCCGGAACTGTAAATCCGCCATATTGCTGGCTTGCTGCAGCCATAACAATATCACCTATAACGTCAAAAGCTACGTCAAGTGATTTTGGCTCGTTATACCACAAGTTTCCTAGTTCAAATCCGCCTTTCAAAACGCTTGCAACGTCAAATAAACAGCAGTTCATTGTATCACGTCTTGCCGACATATCATGGATATAAATATAACCGTCTCTGATAGCCTGCAAATCTTCTACTGTCAGGAAGAATTTCTTATATAATTCTTTGTTAAGTTCGTTAAAGATCAAAGAACGTTTTGTTGAAACAAGAGCTGAATCGGCATTTGAATTTTCCTTGTCACCGATGTACATGATTTTCTGGCTTTCCTGATAAACTTTATCAAGCATGCTTACAAAATCACGTTTATAGTTTCTGTAATTACGATAACTTTGAGCAACTTTCGGGTTAATGTATTCCAAAGCACCCTCTACAAGGTTGTGCATTTCGGCAATTGTAACCGTATTTGTATCTTTTTTGTTAATTTCATTCATAACGAAATCACATATTTCGTTAAGTTCTTTTTCGGTGAAATTAACCAGCATACGCGCAGCGGATTTATTAACCGCATTAATGATTTTTTGCGGATTATAATCCTCTTTTGTTCCGTCTTTCTTGATTACATAGATGTGTTCTTTTGCGGGTTTTGTATTTAAAAGAACAGACATAATTTCTTCTGACGACATACTTTGTTGCGCCGTTGTTGCATTTGAACCGTTGTTTAAGTTATCGGTAGAACAGAAATCTTCCATACTTCCTCCAATATGTTGTTATTTTTAAGACCTTAACTATTCCATACAGTACATTCAAATCAATTCTCAGGGGTTCTTTGTCATGCCCCTAAACCGTCAGCCAACCTAATCTTTGGCCCTCTTGATTTAAAATATCCCATATAAATCGTAAACAACATTTTATAACAAATTTTGTTCCGTGTAAAGGTATTTATAAAAATCTTAACAATTTACGCTGGCTATATTGAACTCTTAAATCTTGGCGAATCTGTCACAAAAAAAGTGCGCCTAAAAGACGCACTTTTTTTATTTTATTTTAATCTACTCTGCCGCTTCAGCCGGAGCTTCTTCCTCAACAGGCATTTGAGTGAATTTCACATCTTTGGACTTTTTCTTATCCAGACGCTCTACGCGTTTAGACAGTTCGGTATAAAGTTCCATTAGTTCTTTGTTCTGTTGTTCAAGAACAGCATTACGAGCTTCAAGTTGTTTTATACGTTTGTCATGCTCAAGGAACAATTGGTGAAGTTCTTTAATAGCATTAATTGCTGCATAGAACATATCTTCCGTTCTAATGTATAAATAGCCGTCTTTATTGGCATTAACAGCATTCGGAATAATTTTCATCAAATCCTGAGCAACAACACCAACATGAGGAAGCTTGTTTTCATCACGTTTATATGTGAAGTTAACAGGCATAATTTGTTCTATCAAATCCAAACCTGAAGTAAACGGCTTTCCGACATTTTTCAAGCGTTCATCTGAAGAAATTGCCGCATCGTTACCCGTCATCAGAGCAAGCTGTATGTTATTTCCAAACGGTTTTGGCATTTCCATTGATGATGCCGGCGGTTTTGTTCCGGCATGTTGTTGAATAACATTAGATAAACTGCAACTGCTTGTTTGTACATCACCGCCTAACAGGTCACATACCAGTTTCCCCAAAGAATTTTTGCCCAAAAATACGTCAGAAAGAGCCAAATTATGTGTACTGTCACCAATATATATATCATAATTTTCAACAACTTTGCCCTTTCCTGCATTAGCGCCTATAAATACAGCATTGCTGACAGATTTATTTGTACCGGCTTCAAATCCTATTGATACGTTGTTAGCACCTGAGGTTCTATCCGAACCTGCACCATGACCTATATTTATATTTTCACCACCGTTACCTACACTGTTGGCTCCTGCTTTAAAACCTATATTAATGGAGCCCGTGCCCAAATTTGAAGCAATACCCGCTTCACGTCCGATATATATCGCATTTTGGCCAAGAGTAGCATTATTTGCTGTATCTGCACCTAAACAGGTCAAACCCGTCACACCTGACGTTGAGCCTTCACAAGCATTGCCGCCAACAATTGTCATACGGTCTTTTCCGGCATCAAGCCTGTATCGTGCTATAGGATTACCACCCAATACTACGGATATTCCTGCAGGTCCCGGTGCATCCGGGTCGGCAGGATTTTCGTACGTACCGATACTGCCATCTCCCGGAGGTACAACAGGATTTACGTTTGCATATGCGTGTGACTCAGTAGTACTGCTAGTATCATCAACAGCCTTTGCATGTGCAAGAGGCATAAGGAATGGAGAATAGTCATTCATTGTTTTATTATCATCCTGTACAGGCTGGTTATTAATAACCTGCTCATTATACTCATAACCTCCGACAACCAACAACTGTCCTGTTGCATACTTAGTATTGTTATCAGCTTTTCTCACTTCTGCCAAGAATCCTACATGCGGAGTAAACATGGAGTTCGCAGTATCACCTGTCGCAGTGGCTGCAATGATAAGTTTCGGGCTGTACCCACCTTCACCTGTATTATATCTTAATTCGTTATCACCGATAACTACAGGTTTCATATCACGTCTTGTACCGTAATAAATACCATGGCTACCGACTGCACGCTGAAATGTTCTGAATGAATCTGCTGCAGTATTGGATTTTTTTGTAATAACAGGAGCAAAAGCAACCATCATGATACTTAAAATAGCCATTACAATAACGACTTCAGCTAAAGTGAATGCCCTTCGCTGATCTCTCAATAATTTTTTAAAGTTCATAAATTAAATCCTCACCTATTCTAATAAACAGTAATAAATATGATAATATTTTAACATATTTTATAACTCTCCGCAATATATTATATAAAAGTTTACAATACACATGCATAATGTATTTAGCTTGACCGCAGGTATTCAACAAATATAATAAACAAGAGAGAAGGAAATAAATCATGAGCAAATATTTATTGGAAATAGGAACGGAAGAACTTCCATACAGGTTTATACCAAGCGCAATAGAACAGTTAAAAAAAAGTTTTGAAAATCTTTTAGAGATAAACAAGCTGGATTATTCGGATGTTACCGTTTATGCAACACCGAGACGTCTTGCCGTCATTGTTGACGGATTGGCAAAATACGGAAAAGACGAAGTCAAAACCATAAAAGGTCCTATAAAAAAAGTTGCCTATGATGAAAACGGAACCCTTACTCCGGCAGGTCTGGGCTTTTGCAAAAAAAATAGCCTTGATGTCAACGATTTATACGTTGAAGCTGACTATCTCCACGCAAAAATCACAATAAAAGGTCAATCAGTTACAGAGGTATTAAAAAACAATGTTCCCGAATTAATTTTTAAACTTCAGGGAACACACTTTATGCGCTGGGGTGCAAATGATGAGAAATTCTCAAGACCTATAAGATGGATTGTATCGCTTTTAGACAGCGAAGAAGTTAAAATTAAGATAATTGACAGAGAATCTTCCAAAACATCAAGAGGACACAGATTTAACAAAGAAAAATCTTTTGAGATAAATAATCCTGACGAATATGTTGAGATTATGCGCAGACATAACGTAATCGTTAATCAGGAAGAAAGACGTGATTTAATAATAAAACTTGCAAAACAGGAAGCGGAAAAGCTTGGTGCGGTTCCTTATTATACAGACGATTTACTGGAAGAAGTTACTTTTATAACGGAATTTCCTGTCCCTGCCGTCTGCTCCTTTGATCCTGTTTATCTTGAAATTCCCGAAGAAGTTACCGTTACCGTTATGGCGGTACACCAAAGATATTTTGCGCTATACAAAGACGGAAAGCTTATAAATAAATTTATAACTATGACAAATTACATCGGCGATAATTTTGAAAACATAGCTGCCGGAAACCTGAGAGTTATAAAAGCAAGACTGGATGATGCAGTATTTTTCTTTAAAGAAGATACCGCAAAACCTTTGGCCGAATATGTTGAAGATTTAAAAGGAATAACTTTCCAAAAAGGCATGGGAACAATGTTTGACAAAGCTCAAAGAATGGTTCAGCTGAGCAGATATTTGTCAGATGAAATTCATGCGGACAGCTCCGATATTGAGCGCACTGCACTGCTTGCAAAAGCCGATTTAACAACAAAACTTGTATTTGAATTTACTGAGCTTCAAGGATTTATCGGCGCTGACTATGCTAAAGTTTCCGGTGAAAAGCCTAACATCGTTCAGGGGATTAAAGAACACTACTTCCCGCTGAATGCGGAGAGCAAAACCGCGAAATCAATTGAAGGTCAAATTGCAGGTATTGCGGATAAAATTGACACAATTTGCGCAGTATTTGTTGACGGTAAAAAGCCGACTGGTTCATCCGATCCTTTAGGTGTAAGACGTGCAGCACTGGGTATAATAAGAACAATTTTGGACAACAAATTGAAGATTAATCTCAACAAGCTTATTGAAAAATCTCTTTATTTACTTCCTGTAAAAAAAGACTGTGCAGATGAAATAAGAGAATTTATTATACAGAGACTCATAATTTTCCTGAGTGAAAAATACGAAAAAAATGTTCTTGAAAGCTGTGCTAAGCATGCGCTCAATGATTTAAACAGCTACATAAAACGTGTTGAAACAGTTAAACAAATAAATTCTGCAGAATTACTTGAATGTGCAAACAGAGTATTAAGAATTACAAAAGACGTTTGTCCGGGTGAAATTAAAGAAGCTCTGTTTGTTGAAAACAGCGAAAAAGAACTTTATAATGCTGTTAATCAACTTGAACAAAATGAGAATTTTGACGAATATCTGAATGGTTTAATAAATTTAAATCCTTATGTAGTCAATTTCTTCAATGATGTGCTTGTTATGGATAAAAATGAGAGTGTAAAAAACAACAGACTGGCACTCTTAACAAAATTAAAACAAAAATATGAATATCTTACAGATTTTTCTTTACTGTAATGACAATGTTTTTGGCGAATTTTGTAAATTTTTTGTAACATTTAATCTAAAAAGAGAAATTTAAATATTTAGGGTGCTTTAAAATAGTACAAACAAATAAAAAAAAGAAATTAGGAGCATGAAATATATGCTAAAGAAATCAGAAAAGAAAGAAATTAAATCAAATATTAAATCAGGAAAGTCTAACAATTACATGACCGATATTAACGGTCTTGATAAAATGAGTTTTAATGATGTTGAAGCAAAATTAAAATCTCAGGTTATAGATCAGTTGAAAGCAGAATTTCCGGGCATAGAAAACAAAAAATCTTTCGGACTTCTTGTTGATGCAGTTATTAACAACATAAAAAACAAGGACATACGAATATCCGATAATCGTCAAGCTTAACTAAAACTTTCACATACAGGATATTTTTAAATTTAAAGAGTATTAAAACACAAGTTTAGTTTATGCCGCTGGGAGATACCGGATTGGCTGCGGGTTGCGGAGCTTTAACAGGCACAGGTACCGGCTGCGGTTGTACTTGTTGTGGCTGAGAACTGCTATCAGCATTTACAGGAGCCGTTTTTATAACCTGTTTTTGTATGTCCGGAGTTTCCGGTATAGGATTATTCATCGGCACATTATTTTTATTTTTGAATATATCAAACGGGAAGATAGAATTCTTTTGAGGTTCTGCCGGTGACGGAGCTCCTTCCTGAACTGATTTTACATCTTTCACATCATCATCCGTTGCAAAATAATCACCGCCATCATATATCATAACCGAACCAGGCGGTAAACTAAACGGCATAAGCGCTACATGCGGATAAGTAAAATCTTCTTTTCCGTAAATTTCGGTTGAGACTATCATTGCATCATGCCAGATTCTTGCAGGAACCGTACCGCCGGCAACGCCTTTAGCAGATGTATTATCATCACTGCCTACCCAAGAACCTGCAACAACATATGGAGTATAGCCGATAAAATATGCATCCTTGTTGTTATTTGTTGTTCCTGTTTTTCCGGCAGCAGGCGCACCTATGTTTGCCGCACGACCGGTACCTGACGTTATAACCGTTTTCATCATGGCTGTCATTTGAGCAGCAGTTCTGTAATTCATTTCTCTGTATAATTTTGTTTTTGATGCCTGATATAAAACTTTACCCTTCGGCGATTCAACTTTTAAAACCGAAAACGGCTGAGTTACAAAACCGCCGTTTGCAAAAGCGCTGAACGCTCTTACAAATTCATATAAACGAACGCCGTTAGAACCAAGAGCAATAGTATGGTCAAATTCTATTGGTGTTTCTATACCCAAAGCTCTTACAAACTGTATAACAGATCTCACACCGACATCAGCAATTAATCTTGCCGCACAAACGTTTGAGGAAACCATCAGCGCAGTATACATCGGAATTTCACCTCTGTATTTATTCGCATAGTTGTGCGGAGTCCAGTTGCCGATTTTTACCGGTAAATCCTCTATCATCATATTAGGATCATAGCCTCTTTCAAGCGCAACCGCATAAACAAAAGGCTTAAATGACGAACCGGGAGGTCTTATTGCCTGAGTTACACGGTCATACTGACTTTCTGCATAATTTTTTCCGCCTACATAAGCAAGTATTTTCCCGTTTGTATGGTCATATGCAAAGAATGCAGCCTGATATTTTTTACCGACAAGCCCGAATTCTTTCATTCTGACCTGAACGGCATTATTTGCCGCTTCCTGCATTTTAGAGTTAAGCGTAGTAGTAACCTTATATCCGCCCTTTGTAATTTCTTCTTCTGTGAAGCCTAATTTTTGCAGTTCTCTTAATACATAATCGCAAAAATACGGAGCTTTGTTCGTAGTCAGGTTTTTAGGCTGAGTGCCAAGTATAATCTCAGATTTTTTCGCCGCCTCATACTGCTTATGATTAATGTAGTGCATCTTATACATTCTCAAAAGCACCTGATTTCTGCGTTTTTTTGCAAGTTCTTTATTGTTATACGGAGAATATACAGACGGAGCCTGAGGCAAACCTGCAATAAGTGCAAGTTCCGGAAGAGAAAGTGCCTTTAACGGCTTGTTAAAATAAGTTTGCGCGGCAGCCTGAATACCGTATGCGCCAGAGCCTAAATATATGTTATTAACATACAGCTCAAGAATTTTATCTTTGGATATACTGTTTTCAATACTTGCGGCCGTGAACAATTCTTTTATCTTTCTGTCAAAAGACCTTTCATTTGACAAAAACAAAAGCCTTGCTAATTGTTGAGTAATTGTACTTGCACCCTGCACAACATGCCCTGCCGCTACGTTACTGACCATTGAACGCACCATACCCCAGATATCATAACCTTTGTGTTTATAAAAATTCTTGTCTTCTGTGGCAATAAGCGCGTTTATAAAATCTTTCGGAACATCCTTTATACTTACCTGTTCAAAGGAATATGCCGCAAAAGTTTTAATTATATGACCATCTTCGGAATAAAACTGCGTAACTATATTGGGCTTATAGTTATTTAAATTTGGTATCGGCGGCTGAGAAGATAAACATACGGTCAATGCGGTATAGCCGGCCAAAATACCTGCTACAAGCAATATAATGCCAAATTTCAACCAATCCTGAACATCAACTTTTTCCTTAGATTTTTTTCTGGCCATAATAACATACCTCTTTGAGTCATTTTATTATAAAATATGTTGTATGGCAATATTCAAAAATTTTGCAGACTTTATAAAGGTTTTCATAAACGAAATACGTTCGGAATTTGTACCGCAAAAATTGAAATATCATATTACGGGTAAATGCAAGATGTGCGGAAAATGCTGCAATTATATGTACAGTTACGATACATATACCGAAAAAGAATTCAAAATTATGCAGTTTTTGTTTCCTGCGTACAAACGCTTTTACATAAAAGGATATGATGAAGAAGGCAGAATGGTATTTGCCTGCAAGCTTGTAACACCTGACGGAAAATGTTCCGACTACAAACACCGTCCAAGGGTATGCCGAAAATATCCTGCAAAATGGATTCCGTACCCCGGTAAATTACATGAGGGCTGCGGCTACAAGGTTGAAGAAATCAACTTTAAAGATTATCTAAAATAATTTGCCAGCTATATCATCGGGTAAATCATCAAAATTAATCAGCGGAAGCGAATATTTTTCCGCAAGCGTCTGAACCTTAATGTCGTAATTTATCCCGACACATTCAGCTTTTGCTTTCATCCCGATAATTAGCGCATGATAGCGCATTGCAATAAGTTTTTGAACTGAAGATAATTCTTCAATCAAATTATCTTCAACAATAACAATTTCCGAATTTGGTAAAAGTTTCAGAATAATATTCCTGAATTTCGAGCAGATTTCAAAATCCGCATTTTTTTGAAGTGAGAAAAGTTTAATCTTGTGCGGATCCTTTTTCGCTACCGCATAAGCAAGTTTCTGTAAAAAAGCATCCGTTATTTCATTGCAATTCCTCAATTGTATGCCCATTGCATCTTCTTTTCTTAACGGAGGAAGCGCAATTTCCCAAACCGGATCATCCCCAAGCTCAGCCTTAATTCCCCAATTCCGCAGCAAATTAAGACTTTTTTCATCACGAACGGTAATGTATGAACACCGCTTAAACAGATTTTTAACAAGAAATCTTGATAAAGGATTATTTAACGGCCCTACCCCCTGACGATAAATAATCGTTGTTTTTTTAAATAACTGCGCGGTAAAAAGCACAAAAGCATAATAAAAAAGGCTGCCGATACTTGTAGCATCCTGAAAAAGACTCCCACCGCCTGAAATCAAAACATCCGTTTTTAAAATTTCATTTATGACTTTCGGAATATTAAAAGTCGGAGAAGCCTTTACACCGTACTTTTGAGAAGTTTCCACGGGGTTTACGGAAAATACGGTAACATCCGCACCTTCATTCTTTAATTTATCGCATAATATAGAAAGAATGAGTTCATCCCCAAAATTATTGAAGCCGTAATATCCTGATATTACATACCTGTTCTTCATGACAAATTACCTCAGAAAATTTCTGACCTTTAATGTAATATCTTCGGCTGAACGGTTTTGATATAAATCTCTTCCTACCCCGACAGCAAGCGCACCTGCATTCATATACCCTTCGACTTCACCCAATTTTATTCCGCCGGCAGGCATAATGTTTAAAAACGGCATAGGACGTAATATATCTTCAAGATAATTAACACCGCCCATAGCGGTAACAGGATAAAGTCTTATAACAGGAATACGCAGTTTCCAAGCCGAATATGCTTCATTTGCGGTTGTTGCTGATGCTATATAAGGAACTTGCCTGTTCTTTGAAAATTTAAGCAAATTAGGCTGTAAAATCGGAGATGAAAAAAGTCTTGCTCCGCAATTTACCGCGGTTTCCGCCTGAAACAGAGTTATAATTCCGCCTGCACAAACCTTAATTTCCCCCGATACTTCTTCTATTGCTTCATATATTTCAGGCGAATCCACATTGATTTCTACAAGATTTATACCTGCATTCTTTAACGCTCTTACATTCCTTATTATTGTGTCTTTATTTTTTCCTCTCAAAACAGGGTAAATTTTCTGCTCCCTAAGAATTTCTGTTAATGAGTTATTAATAATTTTTTGCATAAGACTATCCTTTTTTCAAAATTTATTATATCATAAATTAGGGAGATGTTATAAAAGTGGAAAAATTTTGGAGAATATCTAAATCCGTAATATTTTACTTTGTAATAGCAATATTATATCTCTTTTTGTTCTTGATATTATGGATTTCTTCATATAAATTTCTGGGCATTAACGCATACAATTACGCTATTAAAAATTACTCCGTACTGAAGCATGGAAACGATGACACCGTTATTGTTGCAATTGATGACAAATCAATAAACGAAATCCGCTGGCCATGGAAAAGATCTCTTTATGCAAAAATTGTAAATTATTTCTCTGAATACACCGATGTAAAAGCATTGGCAACTGATATGATAATTCAGGGGAAAGACGATGTAAAAAACGATGCTGAATTTTTTAATGCCGTAAAAGGCATGAATGACCGATATGTTTCTGTTTTTATTCCGTCAGACCGACAATATGCAGAATACTTTGACGGACAATCTTTTGAACAGAAATTTTATGATAAATACAAAATCTCCATTGATGACAGAAGAACAAACAAATACACTCATAACTACAGTTCAATGCTGCTTTTGGATGATAAGTTTCTTGATTCGGTCAACTATTTGGGATCAGCAGGAAACCTGAATGATACGACCGGTTCAAGAGTATTTTCATTACCGTTAATTAGCCTTAACGGCAAATTATATCCGTCATTTTCTCTGATAACTTATCTTCTTGTAAACAAAACAGACAAAATAATTTTATATGATGACAAAATTTATGTAGATAAAACAGGCTTATCAATACCTGTGGACAACAATTTCAGTTACATAAAAAATAACATAAAATTCTACAGACTATACCCTAATACCATATATTCACACAAACAATATTCCGCAATTGATATTATAAAATCCTACGATAACCTGAAAAAAGGTTTAAAGCCATTAATTGATCCGTCTGAATTTATGGGAAAAGTTGTTTTCTTTGGCGGAAATGCAAGAGGTGACGTCATAGGCACCGAGGATTCATCAAGAACTCCTGTTTACGATTATCATCCGGGAGTTGATATTCAGGCCACTATTTTTGACAATATGGTAAACGATGATTTCGTAATCACTCCTAATTATTTTAATGAAATGCTATTGGGATTATGCCTGTCTGTCCTTGCTTTTTTGATTGTTATGAAGCTTAGATTCGGCACGGCAATATCCATAATACTGGGTATAATTTGCGGTTACTGGGCGGTTTGTCTGCTGCATTTCTACCCGAACGGCTACGCACCTAACATAATTTCACCGATTGCTATTATACTTGCAACACTGATTTTCGGATATGCATTCAAGTTTATTGCCGAAAACAGAACAAAAGAAAAAGTTAAAAATGCCATGGGAAAATATCTTTCCCAAACAATAATGAAAAATGTCGTCAAAAACATAGACAACGTAAAGCTTGGAGGCAGGAAAGCCGTTGTAACCGTGTTGTTTGCCGACATCAGAGGCTTTACTTCAATGAGCGAAAAAATGTCCGCAGAAGAAGTTTCAATGATTCTGAATGAATATTTTTCGGCTATTGAGCCTATAATAACCAAGTACAACGGAGTTATAAATAAATTTATCGGAGATGCCGTTATGGCAATATTTGGCGATCCTATCAATGATGAGATGCATCCGATGAACGCCGTACTATGTGCAAACGATATGCTGAAACGAGTAAAAAAATTACGCAACAAATGGATGGACGAAAATAAACCGGAAATTGAAATCGGTGTAGGAATAAATACAGGCGAAGTTTTTGTCGGCAACATAGGCTCAGAAACCCGTTTGGAATATACCGTCATAGGCGATACTGTAAATATTGCAAGCAGAATTGAAAGTTATAACAAAGTTTATAAAACAAATTTCTTAATAGGCTCAACAACCTATAATTCCGTGAAAAATCGTGTTGACGTAATAAAAATCAGCGGAGTTACAATTCGCGGTAAACAGCAAAAAATGGACATCTACGAAATTCTGCGTGTAAATTCGGGTGAAGATTAAATATTGGAAAATCTGGAACAAATAAAAAAAGCAATAGAAGTAGAAATTAAGCACCGCTATATTGATATTCGGGGTAAAAAATTAACCTTTTCCGGATTTATAAAAAACGAAGCAAAAAAATTATACAAATCAACCGGTAAAAATCCGCGCTGGGAAGTAATTGCGGAGAACTTTGCGAGATACAAATGCTATAATATTATAGAGCGCAAACGTGCAATAGAACATCTTATAAAAGCAATAAAGCTCTCTATTGACGAAGAAAATCAAACAAATCAAATTGTACAGTGCTCACAAAAAAATAAACTGCAGTCGCCGGATAAAGTTGATGTAACATACATTAAAGGTGTAGGTCCAAGAGTAGCTTATTTACTCAACAAGCTTGGTATTTACACTGCACTTGATCTCATTACTTATTTTCCCAAGAAACACATTGACTATTCCAAGAGAACACTTATTAAAAATCTTACCGAAGGTGAAACCACAACTGTTTTCGGCTATATAAAATCCGTTTCGGCATTTAACACAAAGAATAATCTCTCTATTTTAAAAGTTAAAATTCAAGACGAAAGCGGGAACCTTGAGCTTCAATTCTTCAGCGCAAAATCAAATCGGATGATGCAGGAGCGCATGAAAGCACAATTTCCCGTTAATTCTGCAATTATGGTATCAGGCAAAGTTAAAAGAGATAATTATAGCGGTAAATTAACCTTTGACAAACCTACATATTCGATTATGTCAGGGGAATTTGAAGAGGAAAAAGACAAAAATCTAAATTTGGGCAGAATTGTTCCTATCTATACCGTATGTGAAGGCTTAAACATAAAAACACTCCGCAGAGCAATATCTAATGCAATAGAAATATATAAAGACTACATAACAGATGTAATACCGGACTTTTTAATAAAAAAACACGGGTTATTGTCAAAAAAAATATCGGTTGAACAGATACATTTCCCGAAATCTATGGAATTACTTGAACAGGCAAGATTTTCACTCATCTTTGAAGAACTGTTTTTAATACAACTGCGACTTGCAAAGCTCAGAGATGAAAATGAACACAATAACCATTGTCCTGTCTTAAAAACCAAATCCGACGGACTTGTTCAGAAATTCATTAAAAATTTACCTTTTGAATTAACAAGAGCCCAGAAAAATTCCATAAACGTAATTCTGAATGATTTAATGAGCGAAAAGCCTATGGCACGACTTTTACAAGGAGATGTCGGAAGCGGAAAAACAGTTGTGGCGACAATTATGCTTCTGGCTGGTGTGGAAAACGGTTATCAGGGAGCATTTATGGCTCCGACAGAAATTTTAGCTCAACAGCACTACAATAATCTGGTTAACTGGCTTGCTCCGCTGGGATTAAGAATAGGTTTGTTTTTGGGAAGTCAGACAAAAAAATCACGTACAAAACTTGAAACCGACCTCAGAAACGGACAGATTGATATTGCAGTCGGGACTCACGCCCTCATTCAGGATAATATAGAATTTGCAAATCTCGGAGCTATTGTTGTAGATGAACAGCACCGATTTGGCGTAAAACAGAGAAATTTCCTAAAGAAAAAGTCTCAAAACCCGCAGATTTTAACCATGACCGCAACCCCTATCCCGCGGACTCTTGCTCTCACTGTACATGGCGATTTGGATTTAACAATAATTGATGAACTTCCGAAAGGCAGAAAACCCGTCAAAACAGCACTGGTATCATCACACAAACTAATCTATAAACAAATAAGGGAAGAAATAGAAAAAGGTCGTCAGGCATATATAGTTTACCCGTTAATTGAAGAAAGCGAGACACTATCGGCCAAAGCAGCCACAATAGAAGCAGAAAAACTGCAAAATGAAGTATTTCCTGACTTAAGAATAGGACTTTTACACGGAAAACTCAAAAACTCCGAAAAAGAAAAAGTTATGTCCGATTTTAAAAAGGGGAAATACGATATTCTTGTTTGCACAACAGTTGTTGAAGTAGGAGTTGATGTCCCTAATGCTACATTTATGCTTATTGAAAACGCAGAACGCTTTGGGCTGTCACAATTACATCAATTAAGAGGGCGTGTCGGCAGAAGTGAACACCAGTCTTATTGCGTTTTATTTTCTAACACTACTAATACTGAAACCAGAGAACGGTTAAAAATAATGACAGAAACAAATGACGGATTCGTAATTGCAGAAAAAGATCTGCAACTCAGAGGTCCGGGAGAATTTTTGGGAACTCGTCAAAGCGGTTTGCCTGATCTGATAATATCAGATATTGTAAGAGATGCAAAGATTCTTGAACTTGCACGCAAAGAAGCCATAGACTTTGTTCACACACAAAACTTTGATGATTATCCGCTTTTAAAAGATATTTCCGGATTCAGCATATATGGAGATTTCCTGACTGGCTAAGTATTACTTCGCATTGATTGTCTGAGTGCCAGAACCGTATTTTGATTTTGAGTTAAATTTTGTTGTCTTTGAATATTTACATTATTATTTTGACTGTTATTATTTGAGTGTTTTGATAATAATTGATAATTTTTTATCTGTGTAATATCATTGTTCCGTGCATTACCTTCAGGGAATAATTTAGGCATAACGTATTTATTGATAGCCCAGTCAGCAATACAACCTACAACAAAACCTATTGCCGTACCGATACCGGGAACTACAGAGCCAATAGCTGCTCCTATTGCTTTACCTGCACAAGCTCCTGCAACTCTGCCCGCAATTTTGCCCACGCCCCATATAGCCACTCTTTCACCTATACAGAAAGCTGCACTGGATAGAACTGCACGGGTTCCCGTTTCAGTCCAATTAATTTCTTCGCCTCTGGATTTTTTATCTATCACATCAATACCTGCAGATAGAACAGCCATAGCGCCAGCGCCTTTGAACATTGACCTCCCCAATGTACCTCTTATAGCACTTCTTTCAGCACCGGCTTTAACTACGGTTCTTTCTGCCGCTGTTTTAGCCGCAGATTCTTCAGCAGCCCTTGCCGCACTACTTTTAATGGTAGCATTTTCTATATGCCCTCTATTAAATAACTTACTTAGGAAGCCCTCGCCTTTACTTGCATTAAGTGCTTCGGTAATCTGTATATCAGCCTGAGCAATACGTTCCGGCTTTCCGCTTCTTATTGCATTTTCAGCAATTCTGTTTAATTCATTCAATTTTTCTGCAACCACCGGAGAATTAGGATTCTTTGCTGCAATTTTGGAAAACTGAACGTTAAGTTCATTCATTTTACCTTCAAATTCTACCATCATATTAGGGCATTCACGCCATAATTTTTGGCCGGCCTCAGTCACTCCGGCACCTCTCCAGAACATATCTGTTACCGCTCTTACTTTCGGTACATCAGCAACTTGTCTATATAGGCCTTTTTGAATACCTGGAATACCTATAACAGCAGCTCCAGCACCGGTTGCCAATGCACCGCCAAAGCTTCCCGGATCATAGCCATGTCCGGAATTAACTGCTATTGGGGCTTCTTCATCAGATAACTCTGTGTTATAATCAGTAACATTCGTTGCTCCGCCGGTTGTATCGCCGGGATTTGCAGCATTGACATCGGCATTGTCATTGTTTTGATAATATTGCTTGTAGTAATTGTTGTAATAATCAAAGCGGTTATTACCATACAAAGAATCATTGTATCCAGAATAATAGCCGGAATTTTGCCATATACTTCCATCATTACTCATAGGATTAGGATAATTGTACTGATAGTAAGATCCGCCATTGGAATAATCGTATCCGCTATTGTAATCAAATGAATAAGAAGGTGTTGAATAATTGTACCCGCCTGAATAATTTGCTGAATAAGATGGTGCTGAGTAACCATAATATCCTGAACTAGGATAGTAGCCTGAATTGTAACTACCATAGTTATCAGCAGATGAGTATCCAGTATTTGCGTACTTGTTGTAGGCATAACTGTAATTATTATATGCAGTTCTTGAAACGCGATTCACCGCGTCACAACACGAGTTAATATAAACACCAGTCATAAACTATATCCTAAGTTTTCCCCTGTATATATATAAAGAAAATATTCATAGGGGAATTGCGTTTTAGGACAAACTCAGCTTAACAAAACTTAACAAACCTCCGAAATCCTTATCGGAGGCCTGTAATAAGTTATTCTTCTATAATCCTGATTAAGCGTTTACTCTTGCCGTACTTTTCAGGTGAAGTTCACGCAGTTGTTGAAGTGTAGCTTCTCCCGGAGCATCACTCATAAGATCTTTCGCGCCTGAATTTTTAGGGAATGCTATAACATCACGGATAGACTCTGTTCTTGCAAGCAAAGCAACCAATCTGTCAAGACCGATAGCAAGACCTGCATGAGGAGGGGTACCGTATTGAAGTGCATTAACCATAAATCCGAATTTCTCAGCAGCTTCTTCTTCAGTTAACCCTAAAGCCTTGAATATTTTTCTCTGAACTTCGGATGAATGTATTCTCACTGAACCGCCACCCAATTCTGTTCCGTTATAAACGATATCGTATGCAATTGATTTAACATTTCCCAAATCGCCACTGTCAAGTTTATCTAAATCTTCAAGACATGGAGATGTGAATGGATGGTGCATTGCCATATATCTGCCTTCTTCGTCTGACCATTCAAACATAGGGAAGTCAACAACCCAAAGAAGAGCATGTTTATTTTCATCAATTAAGTTAAGCATTTTGCCAAAATGGAGTCTTAATCTGCCCATGATGTCATAAACAAGTTTCGGCTTATCAGCAACGAAGAAAATAATATCTCCAGCTTTAGCACCTGCTCTGTCCTGGATACGTTTTGCCTGTTCTTCAGTTACAAATTTCATAACAGGAGATTTTGGCGTTCCGTCTTCCTGATAAATAATATTTGCAAGAGCTTTTGCGCCAAATGACATAGCAAGTTTTGTAATGTCATCTATATCTTTTCTTGAGAATTTAGCACCACCCTCAATTCTTATACCTCGAACTATACCGCCTGCCTGAAGTGTTTTCTTAACAATGTCAAATTCAGATTCCAAAATAATATCTCCGATATCAAACAATTCCAAGCCAAAACGTGTATCAGGTTTATCAGAACCGAATCTGTCCATTGCTTCCTGCCAGGTTATTTGAGTGAACGGAGGTTTAACCTCTACACCTGCCGCTTTAAACGCATCAACAATTAAATCTTCAACGACTTTTATAACATCTTTTTGTTCAACAAAAGACATTTCCATATCAATTTGAGTAAATTCAGGCTGTCTGTCAGCTCTGAGGTCTTCATCTCTGAAACATTTTGCAATTTGATAATATCTTTCTATACCGCCAACCATCAGCAATTGCTTAAATATTTGCGGAGACTGCGGTAACGCATAGAATTTGCCTTCCTGAACTCTTGACGGAACCAGATAATCTCTTGCACCTTCAGGTGTTGTCTTAATCAAAATAGGTGTTTCAACTTCCAAAAAGTCTTTGTTGTTAAGGTTATTTCTTACCGCCTGAACAATTTTATGGCGAAGAACCAAATTAGATAACATTTTTTCTCTTCTCAAATCCAAATATCTGTATTTCAGACGAACATCTTCCGATACATTCTCATCATCCAGAACAAAAGGAAGAACTTTAGATTCTGACAGAATTTCGATAGTTTCAGGATACATTTCAACCTGACCTGTCGGATATTTTTCGTTATAAGTTTCTTCAGGTCGTCTTGAAATTTTACCCTTAACTGTAAGCACATATTCAGTTCTTACGTGCTCTAAAACTTTGTGTACTTCCGGATTTATTTGCGGGTTAGCAACAATTTGGAAAAATCCGCTTCTATCTCTCAATTCAACAAATAAAATACCGCCCAAATCTCTGATGGTTGAAGCCCAGCCTGAAAGTGTAACCTCTTCACCAATATTGTTCAAATTTAATTCACCGCAATTACGGGTTTTCATCCTTGTCACAATCATTTATTTTCCTCTTTCTAAAATATATGGATAAGTTTATTTTATTACAAACAAGGAAAATTTAAACACTTTAACAAAAATTTTTAACAATAAATTGCATTTTACTGATTTTCATAATAAAATTAGCTAAGAGATTCTAAGGAGAGATGTTATGGATGATTGTATTTTTTGTAAAATTATAAGAGGGGATTTCGGTACTGAATTTTTGTACGAAAACGAATATTTGGTCGTATTTAAAGACATAAACCCTAAAGCAAAAACACATTTACTTGTTGTACCGAAAGTTCACGTTGAATCCTTAAATGAACTTGAAGATGAAAAACTTATGGCAGAACTTATAAAAGGTGTTAAAGCGGTAACTAAAAAATTGGGAATTAAATCCTACAGAGTCCATATAAACACAGGAAAAGAAGAAGGTCAGGAAGTATTCCATCTTCACATCCACGTATTAAGTAATTCAGACATATAGTAAGCAGAGAGGAAAATCAGATGAAAAACGGAATAGAAAACGGTTATTATCACGAAATTACACCGGGCGGATTCGGAATTGCAATAAAGGCAGGAAAAGTTTTATTTTCGGCACAGTCGGAATTTCAAAAAGTAGAAGTTTTTGAAACCGAAAGCGATTTGGGGAGAGTCCTTACCCTTGATGATTTGATGATGACAACGGAAGGTGATGAATACCACTATCATGAAATGATAGCTCATATTCCGATGATGCAGCATCCTCATCCTGAAACAGTTCTTGTTATCGGAGGCGGTGACGGCGGAACAATAAGAGAAGTTCTGAAACATGATACAGTCAAAAAAGTTGTTCTGTGCGAAATTGACGGTATGGTAATTGATGCTTGCAAAAAATTCCTCCCTACGATTGCGTGTGAACTTGATAATCCTAAAGTTGAGATTTTGGTTCAGGATGCCATTGAATATATTAAAGACAAAAAAAATATGTTTGATATAATTTTAATAGATTCAACAGATCCAATGGGACCTGGAGAGGGATTATTCACGGATGAATTTTACACAAATGTCAGAAATTCACTTAAAGAAGGCGGTATTATGGTTGCGCAGTCAGAATCACCTTTTGCCCAAAAAATATCCGTTCAAAAAATGTATGTTCAGCTGAAAAAAGTTTTCCCAAATGTTGCAACATACACTTCAAACATCCCGACATATCCGGGCGGATACTGGGCGTGGGCATTTTGTTCGGTTGATGTTGAACCTTTAAAATATTTTGCACAGGACAGATATGAAAAAATCGTAAAAACCTGCAAAATATACAACAAAGATTACCACATGGCACGCTTTGCTCTGCCAAATTACCTAAAAGAACTTATAGGATAATAAAAAATGTCAATATTAATAACAATAATCGTATTAAGCATAATGAAGCTTGCCTATACAATAGGACAATTTATCGCACTCAAGCGATTAAAGTTGCCTGTTGATAAATTCGTAATAGGTATAGACTGGGGTAAGCCGATTTTCCAGAAACAATTTGATGACACCGAACTCATCATATACCCTGTTTTTTGGGGCGGATATCTGGAAAAAGCTGATGTAACGGATAAAAAACAAGCCCGCTACATAAATTTTTCCGCCTGGTTTGCAATGCTTATTTCAATAGTTTTGATGTCACTTTTATCACTGAATTACATCTCAACGGATGTTTTATCTGCCATAATAGAACACTTTAATAACAGAACACCTTTTAATCCGAAAGCATTCGGGCATAATTGTATTTCTATGATAACAATGATACTTCTGATAAGTGTACTTATACTTGTTCACGAAGCCGGACATTTTCTTGCTGCCAGAATGTTCAAAATTAAAGTTGAAAGATTTGGTTTCGGCCTGCCTTTTGGGCCTACTCTATGGCAAAAACAATGCGGAGATACTCTTTTAATCGTTCACGCTTTTCTTTTGGGCGGATATGTAGCATTTCCAGACGACAACAAAGAAAACGGTCTTGATAAAGATTCCCCTGATCGCTTTGGGAATAAACCTATATACCAAAGATTTATAGTAATTTCTGCAGGTGTCCTTGCAAACGTTCTTTGCGCAGTATTTATCGTATTTTTTACCGCTATCATTTGGGGAAAACTGCCTACTGAAGAATATGTAACATTCATAAAAGATATACCTGTCAAAAACAATATTTCACTTATAAACTCAGGACTCCAAGCAGGTGATAAAATAGTTGATATTAACGGAAGTCCCGTTGATTTGCAGTGGACATTTCAGGTATATGCAATAAAAAGCAGAGCATACGACGGCCGAATTTCACAGGATACTGCCGACAAAAACCTGTCCGAACTGAAAAAATTAAACAAAATCTCAAACGATAATGAAATCATAAAAGAAGGTACAAAAATCAGACTACCAAAACCTGTTCAGGAAGAGCCGTTATCATTCACACGCGACATGCTTCGCGGATTTGAAAAAATTACGGATAACAAATTTGATTTAACGGATACTCAAAAATATCTCCGTGATGAACTTGTTAATGACAAACGTTATTACACCGCTTCATACAAAAAAGTTTACACGGCAAACGGAGCAACATCACTTAAAGATATTGCATATGCACTATCCGATAATGCTTGCCCGGTAAATATTACGGTAGAAAGAAACGGCAAAATTATAAAACTTGCCCCTGTATTTTCGGATAAAACAGGTATTATGGGAGTTGAACTTGAAAAGAAAAGGATTTACAAAGAAACCAAAGGGATAGTTTCCGCTTTCAAAAACTCAAACGAATATCTGACAACGCAGACTTATCTTCTGTTAAAAGGTTTATGGCAATTAGTGAGCGGTAAAATCCCGTTTGACAATATGCATGGAGTTGTTGCAATAGTCAAATACGGCGGTGATGTAATCCAAAATGACGGTATCTTCCACGGGTTACTTTTAACCGCATTAATTTCATTAGACCTAGCAATAATAAACTTTTTACCTATTCCTGCACTTGACGGCGGACATGCGGTATTTTTGATAATAGAAAAAATATGCGGCAGAAAACTTGACGAAGATGCACTAAATACCGTAGCGACAGTAGGATTTGTATTTTTAATACTACTTATGATTGCGGTTATCTACAACGATATAGTCGCCCTGTTCCTGCACAAAATATAACTATAAATCAATATTTATTGCACCCTGACGATAGATTTTGTAATTTTCATCGTCAATAATTCCGACAACTGTTGATTCTAACCCTGCGCATTCAAAACCGTAATCTTCAATAATCAAATCAGCAAGTCCCTGCATATTTTCTAACGCCTGAGCATACGATTTTGCACTTGGCTGATGCGAAAGATTCGCACTTGTTGTTGCAAGAACATGGTTTGGTATAATCTCACAAATTTCTTTAAAAATTTCGTTATCAGGTACTCTTATCCCGACAGTATCCATAGATGATGTAAGATAATCCGGTGTCATTTTTTTATTTTTCTTCGTTACAACTGTCAAAGCTCCCGGAAAATATTTTTTAATTAGTTTTTGCCCAGCTTTAGGAATAATTTCAACATACGGAAGCAGATTTGCTACATCATTAGACATCAAAATCAGGGGTTTTTGAGCCTCACGTTTCTTGATTTCGTATATTTTTTTTACAGCTATTTCACGCTCCGGCAAACACCCTAAACCCCAGACAGTATCCGTCACATATGCTATAACGCCGTCATTTTCCAAAGTTTTTATAATATCATCTCTATTTTGAAGCATGAACAAATACCTTTCCTTTAAGCCTGTTCCAAAGTATCTCACAATATTCCATTCCAAGAATTAAATTCATTCCGATATAAGACGTCAGACAAGCAAATGATACGGCCAAAATCTTTATTGCAATGAATAATCTACCTTCAATACCAAACATATTAAACCCAGCAACAATAGTAATACAAACGGCAAGTGAAACCATGCCGGACAAAATCATTTTCAGAGAATTTTTCCACAATTTTGCATACTGTAAATCAATTTTCTTACGGATTAAAATGCCTAAAAGCACCGCGTTAAATAATGTAACAACCGCATGAGATAAAGTTATACCGCTTATCTGCATACCTAAAACGTTAATAAATAAGAAGTTTACGGCATATTTCAAAACAATTGATGAAAATGCGATGACGAACGGGGTCTTTGAGTCGTTAAAGGCATAATAAACTCTTGTTATACTGTCTCTGAAAACGTACGGGATGATGACAAGAGAAAGGAACAACAATGCTTCCATAACCATTCTGGTAGAGTTTCCGTCAAAAGTACCATGCTCAAATATAAGCCTTATACAGTCCTCACCGACAGTTACTATTCCAATCATAATCGGTATTGAACAAAAGAATAAAACTCCGACACCTTTATTAAAGTAATTTCTTATTCCGTCAAAATCTTTTTCCGCAACTAGTTTTGAAAAAATAGGGAACAACGGCACCAAAAATGCAGTAACCAAAATTCCCACAGGAAACTGAAACAACCTGTTAGCGTACCCTATTGCTGTCCAGGCACCCGCAGCCAGAAATGAAGCAAAAAACATATCAACATAAACATGCAGCTGACCTACGGTAGAGCTCAAAGCGGCAGGGAACAATAATTCCATTATATTTTTGAAATCAGCATTATTTTTAATATCAAAATTCGGCTTAAACCTAAAGCCCAATTTTCTTATCTGCGGAAACTGAAGCATAAATTGAGCAACGGCTCCGACTGTTGTCGCCGCCGCCAGAACATATCCGCTGCTGTCATTTTTGACAAGCGTAATCATTATAATTATCGCCAAACTCATTAATATCGGTGAAATATTAGGTATCATAAACCTCTTATATGTTATCAGTATTCCGTAATAAATACCTATAATCCCACCGATTATAAATACAGGTGTCATTATTTGAAGATGTTTTGCAGCCAGTCCTATAAGTTCAGGATTACCCTCACTTATAATCAATGCCATAATTTTATCGGCAAAAATAAACAACAAAACACCTAAAACCGTAAATAAAACAAGACTTGCGGAAATAAATACCGAATATAACTTATTAATTCTGTCCGAAGGTTTTTCGTTTAAATTTGGTATTAGTTTTGCAAAAACGGAAACAGTAGCACTATGAAAAGGCCCGCCTACACCGCCAAGCAGAATTATTGCTAATGCCGGAATCTGATACGCATAGAAATAAGCATCCGAAACCAATGATGTACCATAGTTATTTGCAATAACTATATCTCTTATAAATCCTATAAATTTACTGAAAATTGTAACAATAGCGATTAGAGAGGCGGCTTTCAGAACCCCTTGGGAAAATCCGTTATCATTCGTTTTCGTCATAGTTTCGTCCGATTTCAACATATGCTTTCAATTCTTTGTTTTTGTCGGGAATCGTTAACGATATAACATTTCGACCCGCCTTTACAAACTTTGATATATCAATTCTGTTTATACAGTCACCAAAGAACGTACTGTGTAGCTCAAAAGACTGCTCCTTACCGTTTATGACAACATCAATATGTTTAACCCGAACCTTGTTATCCACAACCAGATAAACATCCTTTTTAGAATCCATAAAGAAGGTTTGAACTGAATTCGGATTATCATAATTGAGAGTAATCGGTTTCGTACCAAGAGAAATATCCGTATAATAACGGAAAAGAATTTCTTTATAATTCTTATTTAATTCCTGCGCCATAAAACCTGCACCATACTGGCTCATTCCGACACCATGCCCATAGCCGCCGCCATATGCTTTAAGCGACAAAAGTTTGCCGTTTGACGCAAATTTAGGGACAAAAACAACGTTAGCGGAAGGCAACGCTTTACCATCTTTTGTAAATGTTCTTCTGATAACAAGTTCTTTGAATATATGATACTGACCTGAAGTTGTATCAAGAAGAAGTTCTATAATCTTACCTGATTTTCCTCTATGAACAACCGTAATATTATTAATTTTACCGATAGACTGACCGCTTTTTACCTGAGGTGTAATAAATCCTGTCGAACTTTGCTTCGGCAATGACATATCCAATTCTCTTACCAGTTCATCTGCAAGCCACTCTCTTGTCCATCTGTAATAAGGTGACTTAATATCAAAACTGTCCGGAGTTGTGCTGTAAAACTTGAACGCTTCCCCCTCATTATCCAAAGCAGGCTGTCCATCTATATCAGGAGCCGCCTTCAGATAAGGTTTTTCTTTAGACGGAAATTCTTTTGTTTTAGGATCGGAAAACGCGTATGCAAAATCTTCCGTATAACCACCCGCGGTTGAGCTATACTGGGCTAAAATCAGTTCCCAGTCATAAATTGCAACTATACCTTCAGTTTCCGTTACGGCTTGACTTGCAATTTCTTTTTCGGTATTTGCGCCGAAATAAACCTGACTTGCAACAGAATCAACTACATCATAATTCGGTGATGATTTAACTCTTGGCGACAGAACATAATTACGTGCGGTAACACTTTGCGCTTTTAAGGCCTCCAAACCGAATTTAACAGGCATTTCATTTGGAACAACGCCTTTTAAATATTCTTCAACTTCAACCAGATTTACAAGGTTAAAAAATCCCCAATACTGGCTTTTAACAATTTCAAATGCGCCATGATACAATGCCGGTTTCCCTGCACGCTTCAAATCCGTTACCCCTAATAGGCCTTTGTTGCATACAAAATGCAGCGGCCCAATAAAAGTTCCGACACGATTATCATTGGAATAAACTTCAAACGAATAGTCATCATTTATGTTTATTTCTATATCAGATTTTGCCGCAAATTTACCGACAAGCTTTTGATCGTCATACATAAACACTTCGTCAGTACCATAAATACGAACGTTCTTGTAATTGTACGAGCTGAATGTCTGATTTCCTATACCGACTCTTATGACCTCTGATGACGGCAAAGTCGTCTGAGCAGTATTCAGCATTTGTTTTGCCGCTATCTGCATCGTCTTTTCAGGAATCTGAAACGCATCAGCGCCGTTTAGCGAAAAGACTACTCCGGCAATTAAACCTATTACTGACAGCGTCAGCAAGTCTTTAATTATTTTGTTTCCCAAATTGTACCTTCCTTAGTATCCTTAATTACAATATTAACTTCATCCAACGCATTACGAATTGCATCGGCAACAGCCCAATTCTTTTCGTCTCGGGCTTTTTTCCTGTATTCAATAAGCTCATCCATTGACAAAAATTTATTTCCCAATTTTTCGGAAACATGTTCAAGAGCTGCCTTCAATTCGTCTTCCGATAGACTTGCCTTTTCAAAACTAAAACCAAGCACTGATGACAACCTATACAGAATTGTAAAGGCTTTCTTTTCATCTTTGTTTGCTCTTGTTGCAAGATCAAATAAAACAGCAAGAGCCTTTGATGTATTTAAGTCATCATCCATAGCTTCAACAAAAGCCTTATATTCTGGAGTTTGTTTAATATCAAGACTATCATCAACTTTAGTTTGTTTTGCTCCCAAAAGCCTTTTTACGCCGTTTTGTGCTGCCAAAAGTGCTTCATCAGAAAATTCGACAGGCATACGGTAGTGGTTTGTTAAAATAAAGAAACGGATAGTATTTGCATCATAATTTTTTAACATATCATCAATCGTCAGGAAATTACCAAGCGACTTTGACATTTTTTCTTTATTTATAGTAACAAAACCGTTATGAAGCCAGTAATTTACAAACTTGCAGCCATTTGCACATTCCGATTGTGCAATTTCGTTTTCGTGATGCGGAAAAATTAAATCGGCACCGCCGGCATGAATGTCAATAGTTTTACCCAAATATTTTCTGCTCATTGCCGAACATTCAATATGCCAACCCGGACGCCCAACACCCCAAGGGGAGTTGTAACCGAATTTTTCATCCTTTTTCCATAGGGCAAAATCAAGCGCATCTTCCTTTTGTTCGCCTACTTCAACCCTTGCTCCGCTTTCCAGTTTATCTATAGGCTGTTTTGATAACATACCGTATGCAGGAAACTTTTTAACCCTGAAATAAACATCTCCGTTAACCTCATAAGCATAACCCTTAGCAATTAAATCTTTAACGATGGATATCATTTCACCAAGCGTTTTTGTAGCAAAAGGCTCAATGTCAGGCTTTAAAACATTAAGCTTATTCATACTTTCCGAAAATGCCTTATACCAGTATTGTGAAACTTCTTCAGGAGTCTTACCTTCTTTTTCGGCTTTTTTGAGAATTTTATCGTCAACATCTGTTACATTTCTGCAATAAGTAACATCATAGCCTTTAAACTTCAGATACCTGTACAAAACATCCCAAGTAATATAGCATCTGGCATGTCCCAAGTGCGCATAATCGTACACCGTAGGCCCGCAGACATACATCTTTACTTTATTTTCCTCTATGGTTTTAAACTCTTCCACGCTGTTTGAAAATGAATTAAAAAGTCTCATAAACATACCCTTCTTTTTGATTAAATTTTAACACAAAAAGAATTTATGTTAAAAACAATTGACAAATTGACATAAAAATAATAAATTTAAAGATGATAGGGAAAATGAAAATGGTTACACTGAACGAAAATTTATACAAAAAAGAAATTCAAACGGCAAACTCCGGAACAAGCAATCCGTTAAAGAAAAAAAATCTTTCAAATAAAGGCGGAATGTTAATTTTTCCTGACGGCGCCAGAATTTCATATCGAAACATTACCGAAAAAAATATTTACATGATTATTGACAAATATTCTGATTATTTACATCCTGATATGACCGGCATGGGTTCAAATCTTAAATACAAAATGGGCCGCTTGGCACTTACTTTTAATGACGGCAATGCAAAAATCTGCATAGGCAAAATAAATTCAATGGGGTTTGAATACATGTACAAAATGCAATACTTTAACAACAGCAACCTCAGTGCGATATATTATTACCCTAATAAAAACTATGAAGAATTAAAAATAAGCCACGGAGAATATGTTTCAAAATCTTACAATGCATTACACCAGCTTGTAAAAATGGAAGAAATAAGTAATAATGAGACCAGGATATATGAAATTAATCCTGAGACGAACGATATTAAATGTATAACAGCATAAAAAAGAAGCGGTGAAAATGAGATTCGGAAAGAAAGACGACAAAAAGAAAAAAGAAGAGGCAACAGCAATACCGGTAAGTAAAGATGCTTATGCGAATTCCATAACGATGGCTGAGAGCATGGGAATGAACCTTAAAAAAGCATTTGTATTTCCTGACGGTGCAAAACTATCATTCATGAACATTAATGAAAAGAATGTAAAAACCATACTTGCTAAGTATGAAAATTATCTTCGTCCCGATTATGACATAATTGAGGAAGATATAACCTACAATAAAGACCGAATGAGTATTTTATATCAGGATGAAGAAGCAATTCTTGCAATAGGAAGAGTTGATAATCCGGGTAATGAATGTGCTTACAAAATATACAAAAAAGGCAGCAACAAAGTTTTTGCGACATTCTTTTTTGAATGCCAAGAAGAGGTTATCGTTTTCAGATTAAGAAAAATCGTAAAATACTACGACAACTATCATCGTTTGATAAAAATCGTTGAAAAAACAGACGATGAAACTAAAACATTCAAAATTTCACCTGAAACACACGGAATCGCCTTTGAAACATCAAAGGCTACAAAAGAAAAAGATAAAAAGAGTGAAGAATCTAACTAGTAGATACTTTCTATTTTTATAACTCCGTTATCATTAACAAACTTCTTTGTTGATTTTGTTCTTACTGCACGTTCTTCCAAATATTGCTGACGTTCAATATCTTTTTGGATACGTTCCTGATTTGCTTTCTTTTGTTCTTCAAAACTCTTAAACTCATTTACAGAATACTCTTCTGCTCTGTATTGATTTTGAAGCTGCTGCATATCATATAAAGGGTTATATATAGGCTGAAATTGTTGCTGATATAAATTGTTAACGCCACCCAAATCAGCGCCAATTGCCGCAGGAATAAAACTAAATGCCATTAAAGCAGTTAACCCAAATAATAAAAATCTTTTCATTGTGACCTCCTGAGTATATTTTCTCATATATTATCATATCTTTTAAAAATTTCAAACATTATGAGTAATAATATTTAGAAAAGTAACAATATAACCATTCACTAAATTTTTTGAAAAATAGTATTCAAATTCTGCATTTTTTGTTGTATAATGTCCATGAATAAGGGATTTAAGAGGATATAATTTTGGAAGGCAGGAAAAAGAAATTTCATTTTATTGCAATTGGCGGAATTGGCATGAGCGGACTGGCAAAATACCTTCTTGAAAAAGGATATGAAGTATCGGGCTCTGATATTTATGACAGCAAATATGTGGATAAATTACGTAAAATGGGAGCAAAGATTTTTATCGGGCATGATGAAAAAAATGTACCGTTAAATTCAATAGTAATCGTAAGTACCGCCATACATCCAAATAATCCTGAGCTTCTGAAAGCTCAAAGACTTGGACTGCAAATATTTCACAGATCAGATTTACTGGCACTAATCGCCAATAACTGCGGTAAATGTTTTATAGGTTTTTGCGGAACACACGGCAAAACCACCACCAGCGGACTTTGCTCTTATGTTCTTGATAAAGCCGGCTTAAACCCATCATTCATAGACGGCGGGATAGTCCCTGAATTAAATACTAATGCTCAGTTTAAAGACGGAAATCATTTTGTAGCGGAACTGGATGAAAGCGATGGCACAATTACTAAATATTATCCTCAAGTAGTTGTAGTCAATAATCTTGAGGAAGACCACATTGACCACTATTCAGGCGGTCTGAACGAAATAATTGAAACTTTTAAATACTTCTTAAATAAAACATACGATAATACAAAAATACTTTTGAATATTGATGATAACGGAGTTTTAAAACTGAAAGAACGTTTAATCGGCAATGTGCACACATACGGAATAGAAAATAAGGCTGATTTTACTGCTCAAAATATAAACATTCAGCCTGATTATACAACCTTTGATGTTTATTACAGAAATAATTTTATAGGGGAATTTAAAATAATACTTAAGGGTATCCACAATGTCTATAACGCCCTTGCCGTAATCGGAGCACTACACCTGTCAGGTGTTGATGCTAATGCAATAAAAGAGCATTTCACAACATTTACCGGCATGGGGAGAAGATTCCAGAAAATAGGGTGTTTATCAAATGTTATCAGAGCAGATATTTATGACGACTACGCCCACCATCCGACTGAAATCCGAGCAACCCTGGATGCAGCCAAGACATTCAAAGACAGACGTATTGTCGTTGTATTTCAGCCGCACAGATTCACAAGGCTCAGCAGTCTTTGGAACGAATTTAAAGCGACACTATTGAGTGTCAATGGTTTGGTTGTTGTTACCGATGTTTATTCGGCATCTGAATTTCCTATAATGGGAATTACCGGCGAAAACTTCGCAAAGGAAATAAACGGAACTTATATTCCGGGAAATATGGAAGAAGTTGCTCAAAAACTTCTGCCTATGCTTAAAGACGGTGATGTTGTGATAGGCATGGGAGCAGGCACAATTACTGATTTAGGCAAACACCTTTTAAAACTTGATGAGAAGGCTTTAAAAATTGGGAATTGAATTAAAAGAAAATTTTGACATAAAAACACATACTTCCTGGAAAATCGGCGGTATTTTGAAATGTGTTTATTTTCCCGAAACCATTGATGAATTTGTTGCCCTTTGCAAACAAAACAATGATGTCTGTGTTTTGGGAAACATGTCAAATGTATTAATTTCAGATTTCGGATGCTCAAAAAAAATAATTCTGACGTCAAAAATGGATAAAATAAGTTTTGACGGCAGTAGAGTAACCGCACTTTGCGGAGTTAAAGGTCAAAAGCTTGCACAGGAAGCCGCAAAACTAGGATTGAGCGGACTGGAATTTTTGATAGGATTTCCGGGCTCTGTAGGCGGTGAAGTTTATATGAATGCATCCGCTAACGGTCAGGCAATTTCGGATAATTTCATAAAAGCGGTTTGCTATAAGGAAAACAAAGGCCTTTATGAAATATCAAAAGACGAAATGCAATTCGGTTACAGAACATCAATTTGCCAAACCGAAAATATAAAAATTCTTTCAGCCGAATTTGAATTAATTCCTGAGGATATAGAGAAAGTCAACGCTAAAATGAACGAATTTTTAGCGTTCCGGAAAGCTCATCAACCATTATTAAATTTACCTAATTGCGGAAGTGTTTTTAAAAATCCGGCAGGCAATTCGGCAGGCAAACTTCTAGAAGACTGCGGAGCAAAAAATTTCTCAATTGGCGGAGCAAAAGTCTGGGAAAATCATGCGAATTTCATAATAAACACAGGAAACGCAACATCAACGGATGTATTAGAATTAATTTATAAAATGCAAAGTTGCGTTTTTGAAAAATACGATATAAAATTAGAGCCTGAGGTCATATACCTGGGCGGAAACAACAAACGAGAGGCGGAATTATGCAGGTTAATATATCAAAAGAGTCAAAAATAGCGGTTTTAGCGGGCGGAATGTCATCAGAGCGCGAAGTTTCCATGCGTTCGGGTAAAGGCTGCTATGAAGCATTACAACGTCTTGGTTTTCATAATGCTGAACTTGTTGTCGTTAACGAAAACATTGCTCAGGTACTTAAAGACGGTAAATTTGAGATCGCATACAACGCTTTGCATGGCAAATACGGAGAGGACGGCTGTATTCAGGGAATACTTGAAATTTTAAAAATTCCTTATACCGGCTGCGGAGTTATGTCAAGTGCCGTATGTATGAACAAGGAATACACAAAAAGACTTTTATCATCAACAGGTGAAATTCCTTTAATAAAATCTGTTTTTGTCAGAAAAGGCGAAGATGTTTTTGAAAAAACAAAAAATTTAAAATATCCGCTTATCACAAAACCCGTATGCGAAGGCTCAAGTTTCGGCATGACAAAGGTTAATAAAAAAGACGAATTAGCAGCAGCATACGCAGAAGCAAGCAAGTATAATAATGATGTTCTTATTGAAGAATATCTTGTCGGAATCGGCACAACTGTCGGCGTTTTGGAACGTGACGGAAAACCTTTTGCAACTGAAATTCTTGAACTCAGACCTAAAAATGAATGGTACGATTACGAAGCAAAATATACAAAAGGTATGACAGAATTTATACTACCCGCCGAACTTTCACCTGAAATGACGCGAAAAGTTAAAGATTTGGCAGTAAAAGCGCATGAAATTGCAGGATGTTCCGGAGTTTCAAGGGTTGATTTTCTTATAGTAAACGATATTCCTTATATTTTGGAAATAAACACCTCACCGGGAATGACTGAAACAAGCGATTTACCGGCACAATCCGCCGTAATGGGTATTGACTATGATAATCTTGTACTATTAATCTTAAAAAGCGCAGGACTGAACAAATAATGAGTGACGAAGATATACAACAACAAGAAATAGATATCGAATTACACGAAAAACAGGCAAAAAAGCTGATTCGGCAAAGACGGGTACGCGGCAAACAAACCCACCTGAAACACATTCACACGCTTTGTCGTTTCACACTTTCATCTCTTTTACTTGTCGGTTGCTATTACTTTTTAAAACTTCCCGGCTGGTACCTCCCGCAGGATGCCTTTACTCATTCGGATAGTGACATAATAAAAATTTACAACAATAATGTTGTTCCCGATGAAAAAGTCTACAAAATGTTAAGCGGATACGAAGTCAGCGGATACCCTATTTTTGCGGAAAAACCAGAAGCAATAAAAAAACTTGTTATGGAACTCCCGCCCGTTAAAGATGTTTATGTAAGACGTTATGCATTCCCGGCAAGACTGGATTTGATAATTAAAGAAAGAATTCCTGTTTTGACGATTTCACCTGATATTGATGTAACACCTGTTGCATACTTTACCCAAGACGGAGCACTGATAGGAAAAGAATACGCGCCTTACATAACCAAATTCCAGACACTTCTTGTTCTTTCCTACGGAAACAGAGGGGATGACTATCACAAATGGGATAAGAACAAAACCGAAGAATTTTTACAATTTGCGAAATATGTGGAAACTCTTTCAAAAGAAAAGATTGAATACATAGATTACAGAAACCCTGATGATGTTTTTGTAAAAATACCATCTGTTAAAATAAGGATTGGCAAACTTAATAAAAATGCGTATGATTGTATAAGAAAACTACCGTCCATATTGCCTGAAATAAAACTTATGGACGAAAAGATAAAATATCTTGACCTTAGATGGAAAGATCCTTACTTAAAATTAGCGGAGTAAAATCATGAAACTTTCAATTGTTCAAAGTCGTATGAAAATTGCAGATTTTGTTTTCAACAGAGATACCGTTCTTGGAAATCTCAAAAAAGTTACAAGCGAAATCGTTGTATTTCCTGAATATGATTTGGGTTCTATGGGCGGGTTGGATTTAATACTTGACGAAAAGGCACACAATCTGCAAAACAAATTTTACGAAGAAATAGCCGAAAATGTCAAAGACCAGTACGTTTTTATAGGTGACGTTTTATTCCATGACGGCGATTTCGTAGAACCTGATGAATTTGGTTTTTATAACATTTTAGGTAAAAAAGTTTACGTTTCTGACGACTTTGAAAGTGATGTAAATTGCGATTTATACATACTTGCGAAAAACCGCTACTACGCAATGAATTCAATAAAAGAATTTATGGACAGTATTGAAACCGTTTGTGATTTTGTTTACGTTAACGGTGTCGGGATGTCTGACCAGAACATCTATTATGGCGGAAGTTTTGCTAAGAACCTGAAAAACGAACTTGTTTTTCAGGGCAATTTATGCAAAGAAGTTATACAAGAGGTGGATTTCACAAAGCCTATTGAGCCTGTATTCAAGCCGTTTGAGCAGGAAGTTATTGACGTCACAACATACGCTTTAAAAGAATATTGCGAAAATACAGGATTTAAAAAAGTGGTACTTGGACTTTCTGGCGGAATAGACAGCGCACTGACCGCTGTTTTATCTGTTAAAGCTCTTGGGAGCGAAAATGTATTAGGTGTTTTAATGCCAAGTATGTATTCTTCAAAAGGAAGCGTGGACGATTCGCTTAAACTTGCCAAAAATTTGTCAATAAAAACCATAACGCACCCTATAACTCATTTATTTAATGAATTTATAAGCGATGTGGCAGGCGCGAAAAAACAGGATTTGGCGGAAGAAAATTTACAGGCACGCATAAGAGGCATGATTTTGATGTTTATATCAAACAGAGAGAATTATCTATTGCTTTCTACCGGAAATAAATCAGAAGCGGCTGTTGGATATGGGACATTATACGGTGACCTTTGCGGCGGATTAAATTTAATCAGCGACCTTACAAAAACTAACATATATAAGATTTCAGAATACATAAATTCCAAAGAAAATCTTATTCCGCAGGAAATTATAGACAAAGTTCCGTCAGCAGAACTTGCTCCGAATCAAAAAGACAGTGATTCTCTGCCTGATTATGAGATTTTGGATGACATTATCTCTATGTATTTTGAAAGAAACCTTTCTATTGACGAAATGGCGAAAAAATATAACAGAAATGTTGTTAAGAGTACTGTCAAGAAATTTCACCACGCGCAGTTCAAACGCAAACAGTGCTGCCTGGGAGTAAGATTAACGGAAAAATCGTTCTTAAAGGGAATTTATTTACCAATAACTCATAAACTCTACATCACTAAACAATAATTTGCGCAGAAATTACACGTTCAATTCCTGCCAAATCTTTTATAATATTTACGTTTGCAAATCCGTTTGTTTCAAGGATTTCTTTAACGTATTGTGCTTGATTTATACCTATTTCAAAAGCAACACATCCATTCGGCAAAAGATATTTATGTGCATCTTTAATTATTCTTTCATAAAATTCCAAACCCAATTCGTCTTTTGTAAAAAGCGCCGTATCAGGCTCATACTGAACCTCTTTTTGAAGATTATTCTTTTCTTTTAAAGGTATGTATGGAGGATTTGAAATAATAATATCAAACTTTTCATAGTCATAAACTTTAGAATAGACATCTGATTTTCTAAAAATAGCTTTGTTAAACAGATTTAACCTTGTAGCGTTATCAATCGCCACGCGCAATGCTTCATTTGAAATATCCACACCCAAAACCTGAATACCGGATAATTTTGCGCACATACAGGAAATACAACCTGAGCCCGCACCAATTTCAAGCGCACTTTGAAGATTATTTTCTTTTATAAGACGAACACTTTCTCTTACAAGTATTTCCGTTTCATCACGGGGAATAAGAACATCTTTATTAACAAGAAATTTTTCACCCATAAAGTATGCAAATCCCGTAATATACTGAACAGGCAAACCTGTTTTAACCCTATAATCCGCTTTATCTTTTAAAAATTCAAGCTGCTCATCCGTTAATTTTTCGCCCATAACTTCTTTTTTTAAGTCATAGCCCAAAAAATGCTCAAGCATAATTCTGATTTCTGCTTTTGCCTCATCTGGAGAAATCCCACCATCAATTAAAATATTCGTAATCTGCTTTATGTTCATCAATAATTCCTGATATTTTCTCTTTTATGTCAAATTTTGACATATTTTCAGTATCTTCTTTTTCAATTCCGTATTTTTTACAAAGAGCATCATAATAATAAAGTTGTTTTTTAGTCGGTTTTTCATGCTGCATCTTTACCTGCTTCAAAAATTCCCGTTTTTTCTTTTCATAAGCACGTTGCGCCCTGATTAGCGGTTCCTGTTTTATCTTATTTTCAAAATATATGTGACACTCATGGATGTACTTTTTAGCATCGTTATTAAATTCATCGTCGTCAAGCAGATTTTCAAGAAATTCAAATCTTGAAGAATGCATTTCAAGATAATATTTTTCATCATCATAAAATTTCTGAAAAATATCTTCTGTTGACAATTCAAAATTCTTTTTGACAAAAGCCTTCAGATAATTGCACAGTGCCGATTTCTGATTCTTGGAAAGATAAAGAAATATACTCTTTTTAACTTCGTACATAAACACTTTATAACACGAAATTTAACTTAAGTTAAGAATATTTTACAAAGGTAAAAAAAAATAGCAATTTTTTCTGCAAGAATGTTTTTAATACTATATAGTAAAGGTAGTGTATTGATGATTAAAGTAAATTCTTTAGATAGAAATATTTATGCGTTAAATAATTACACAACAAATCCTATATTCAAGGGTAATAACGAAAACGCAAAAACGGAAACCAAAAGCGTTGATAAATTACCTGATGTAACGCTCGATTTTAATGTTAAAAAGCCGATTTCTTACGTAAAAACCGATGAAATTAAACTTCCGCAAGGGCTGACGGCACATTGTTATAAACTGGCAAACGGCCAGAAAGTCGTAATTGTTCCTAAAGATGAAGGTGCAACTATAATTAAAACCTACGTTCAGACAGTTTCTATGAACGAAACAGATAATATCAGAGGTATTTCTCATTTTATTGAACATAACTTCTTTAACGGTTCTGACGGTCTTGAGGCCGGAGAATTTTTTAAAAAGGTTGATAAGATGGGGGCTTATACGAACGCCGCAACAGGAATGGCAGAAACAAACTATTACATAAAATCAAATCTTTTAAATGACAGTGATTTGGAAGAACAGATAAAAATGCATGCTTCAATGATGCAATATCCAAAGTTTTTACCTGAAATGCTTGAAAAAGAAAAATTAATCGTCAATTCAGAAATCAACATGATAACTTCTGATCCGGAAAACCTTGGTATTCAGACAGTAATTAAAAATTTGTACGACATAAATACAAAATCTGCCGATTTAATAGGCGGAACAACCGATAATATAACAAATTTAACAAGAGAAGATGTAGTCAATTACTTTAATCAGAACTATTATCCCGCAAATCTCACAACGGTAATAACCGGAGACGTTGATGAAAAAGAAGCTATAAACTTAATCGCAAAGAATTTCACATCAATGAAAAAGCCGCCGGAAAACAGATATTTTGAACCGTTAAATCCGATTCAAATGCCTGTAAGACAGGACGTAATATCCCCAAAAACAAAAGGGACATTGATATATGCGGCATTCAACGGGCCAAAAGCCGATAACAATGAAGATAAAATTAAGATGGCTGCGTTGTGTATGATTCTTTCAAATATGAAAAGTTCACGTCTTGACGAACGCCTTAAAGAATTCGGAACAGGGGTAGGAATATTTGATGAAAAAATATCTTCTAAAAATGACGGAGAAGTCGCTACTCTGTTTGCCAGCAAAACAAACGAAAAGAATTCCGAAAAAGTATTGAAAGTTTTATTTGAAGAAATTGAAAAAATAAAAAATAATCCGCCTTCAAAAGAAGAAATGGAAATAGTAAAAAAACAGTTGTTACTTAATTTTTCACAAGCATTTGAATTTTCGGAAGAAGTCAATGCACTAGTAGGCGAAGCTGTTACAAGCGGCGGATTAGGAGAAATAACCGATTTCAAAAAAATCGTTAAAAACATGACCGCAGAAGATTTAGCAGAAACCGCTAAGAAATATCTTGACCTTAACAAAGTTTCCCTGATGGTCATACACCCGAAATCCGCAACACCGGAATCAATTAAAGAAAATTATGAAGAAGCCCATCAATTATCCTTTGGAAGAGCAAATACTGTTATAAAGAAGAGCAATATGGAACAATATATTCTTCCAAATAACATTGATATTGTCACAAATGAAAACCCAAGTGACCGCTGCACAATGGAATTGGCAATTAATCTTCCGCCTGATTTCAGGACTAAAGAAAATATTGGTGCCGCAATGATTTTACGCGAATTGTTCAATAAAGGCACAATGGATAAAGACCAAAAAACCTACATCAATGAGCTGCAAAAATCCGGAATATCAATGAGTATTTTTTGTGGCAACGGGCTGACTTTCATTGCTCAGTTTGAACCTGAAAACCTTGATAAAACCGTAAATGCAATGCAGGAAGTTTATTATGAACCTCGTTTAACAGAAGAAGAATTTGAACAAGTAAAAAAAGATTTGAAAAATGCTATTTCAATTTACAAAACAAAAACCTCTGATTTGGTTAAAACTTATTTATTCAGAGGTGATGTTGATGGTATGACCCCAAGAGAAATTATTAACGCAATAGACAAAACGACTTTAGATGATGTTATGGGTTTACACGCTAAATTCATTGAAGAAGCATCGGCAGCAGTAGCAATTTCAGCACCATTCAAAGAAAATTCCGATTTGAAAAATAATATATTTGGCAAATTGAATGAATTTGATGAATTTAAACCTTGGGAATTTCAGGTAAAGGAAAATTACAAACCTAACGAAACAACAAGAATATTCGTTGTTCCCGAAAATACAAATCAGGCAAAAATTCTGGAAACATTCACCTATAAAAAATCCTTCAACGTAAAAGATATTGCTGCCATTACACTTATGAACAATATCTTGGGCGGAAGTTCTTCATCCAGGTTATTCTCAGATCTCAGAGAAACAAGAAAACTCTGCTACAATGTTCAGTCTGATATAAAAGGGATCGGAGATACCGAAATGATTAATCTCAGTATAAAAACTACTACCGATAACAAAGATACAGGCGAAGTAAGTTATGATAATGTTCAAAAAGCCATAGATGGTTTTAATGAAAATATTCAGAAAATGGTAAACGAAAAAGTATCTGAAGAAGAATTGGAATCTGCAAAACTAAGCCTTAAAAACATATTACTCTCAAGTTCAGAAGGCGGACTGAAAAAGACTGTACATATAATGGGCGGGCTTGAAGGCTCTTATTACGGACCTGACTATGTAAATCAGTTATTTAATGCAATAGATGAAATTACTGTTGACGATATACAGCGTGCCGCTCAATACGTCTTTGCAAACAAACCGATTTACGCAATTTGCGCAACTAAAGATACACTTGCTTATAACAAAGATTATCTGAAAGATTTAAAGAATCAGTAAATTTATTTGCAAAAGCGCACTTATAGGGACTTGAATACATATAGCAAATATGTTAAAATACACTTGCCGGTTGCGGATGTCAATTTTGTTCCTACATTTTTTATAACGGGAGAATTAAGTCCGTCGGAAGTGAAGTATACCCACCGATTTAAAAATCGCCAGTGGGAAACGGATATTCTGCGACATTCACCCACCTGCGAGCCTAGCAGGTAACAAAATATCATCTGTAATCGGCTTTTATATTTTTACACTTCCACAAAAAGTCTTTGGCCGACAATATTTTGTTTTCCGTTGTAATATCCCGCGAAATAACCGCCTTTTACAGGACGATTTTTTCCGTATTTTTCCGCAGTATAAGAATTTCCGTTATAATTTACAAACGGATTGTTATCGTACGGAGAACGTGTTCTCACATGAACCGGAGAAACTGCCGGCTGTTGTATGGGCGCAAAAACCTGTGATAATAAACTTACTATACCTGCCATATAACCTCACTGAAATATATTTAATGAGAAATATTATTTTGTCATTATTATATCATCAAATACTTAAAAATTTAATATTTCTTAACGAATTTCGTTCATTTTATGTAGTATAATGTAGCTTATGGAAAGTAAGAAAAATATATTAGTTATAGGAAATTCAAGTACTGTATCGGTATTTGCAAAAATTATCGCTAAATACAGTAATGTAGGCAAAATTTATTCAACATACAAAATTTTGAATGCACCTGACAACATTGAATTTGTTGATATAAGGGAAGATGCGGCAGAAGAATTACTGAAATTCGCAATTACTAACGATGTTAATTTGACCGCAGTTTTTTCACAAAAAGCATTAAAATCAGATATTGCCGGAATTTTTAACGCAAACGGACAGCTAATTTTTGCTCCCGAATTGAAATGCGCAAAACAATTAGCAGATAAATCATGTCTGAAAAAGTTACTATACAAATTAAAAGTAAAAATCCCGCAATTCGGAATTTTTGATAAACAAACGTCAGCAAACGATTACCTTAAAAAAACAAACTTGCCCGTAATCATAAGTTCCCCGGAAATCACAACTGAAGACGATTTATTCGCATGCCCGACACTTTCAGTCGGCAACATTGCCATAAACGATTTATTTTTCAGGGGCGAAGAGAAAGTCATCCTTGATGAATATATTTCAGGGCATAATTTCACAACATACATTATAACTGACGGCGTTTCGGCAATACCGATTGCAACATTATCAACAGAAAAATTTTCTGATGATGTTGAAGGCGGATTTTTAACTCCCGGTTCTGCCGCATTTACACCTGATTTAAAAATCACTCAGGACATTGAAAATTATATGGTTTATGATGTATGGGAAAAATTATCTTCAGATTTTGAAAAAAGTAACTGTTCCTATGTCGGAATCGCCGGAATTTGCGGAGTTTTGAAAAATGACGAATTATTTATCACCGATATACATCCCGGTATAGTTTCTGCTGACGCACCGGTTTTGCTCAATGTACTAGATGAGAATTTAATATCATTGTTTGAAGCCTGCGCAATAGGATCTTTCACCGACGACTATGATGTTGTTAATACAAAAGACAACGCAATAATCTCTTTGGGTATGTTTTCCAATTCGTCAGAAAAAGATATTAACTGGACAGAAAGCCTTTTAAATCCCGATAATATTGATTTTTGCACCAAGAATTTTAACAACAAATACATTACGAAAAAAGGATTTATAGGTACAATATGGGCTGAGGGCAGAACAATTACTACAGCTAAACAAAAACTGTATGAAGACATTGATACTCTGTCTTCAAACGGAATAAAATTCCGCAAAGATTTACTGCTGACAAAAGTTTATTAGCTTTCTTTGTTGAAGAATTTCATTATCTTATCCAGTAAACCTTCAGATGAATCCATTTCGGATTTCATGCCGGATAATTTTTTCACTTTATCGGAAATCACATTACATTCCGTCAAATCGTGACTGTATTTTATAAACTTGTTGTAATATTCAACCGCATCAGGATAATTTTTCATCTTTTCGCAGCACTTACCCATTTTCTTCAGTCCCTCTGCATTTTTAGGATCATTTTCCAGCAGCATTTTAAGATAATCATACTGAGCCGAATAATCACCGATGTCCCCTCTGAAATCGGCAAGTTTTATGAGAACGGATTTATCATTTTTATCAAGTTTTGCTATTTTTTCATAAAACTCCATCGCATGAGTCTTATCGTTTGCATTTTCGTACATAATCGCCAAAGCGTTCACAACATCAAGATTATCAGGATTAATTGCGTGTGCCTGCAGATATTCATTTTGCGCAATATCAGGTTCGTGCTTCAATATGTGATATTTTGCCCAGGAAAGAAGTTCATTAAACTCATCACCTTTTTCTTCATAAATCAACGCTCTCATCTGGTAGTAAAGTGGTGAATTTTTCTCCAGTTCGTTAAATTTTTCAATATATTCAAACGCCTGATCATAATCTTTTTCCATAAAAGCAACCTGCGCTTTTAAAATCATAAATTGAGGAGTATTTTTATATTCTTTTTCCGCTTTCTCAAGACAATCTTTTGCCTCTCCAAGTCTTTCAAGCTGAAGTAAGCATTTAATTTTCATCAAATCACTCTTGGTTACTTCCATAGCCTTTTCATAATCACTGTTTTTAAGGTAAAGTTCCGCTAATGCCTCAACAACTATCGGATTTGTAATCCCGTATGACAAAGCCTGCTCTAACGTGGAAATTCCTGCCGCCAAAATATTTTCTTTAACATAAATGTCTGCAAGTTTAAGGTACGCAGCCTCATTTTGTTTCTGCTGATCAAGAATTTTCAGATATTCTTCAATAGCTTTATTGTTATTTCCCAATGCTTGATATAATCCCGCACAGGCAAAGCGGGCCATAAGTATCTGTTCTTCGTTATCAGTATGTGTAATCGCTTTATGATAGTCATTAATCGCATATTCGTACTGCTGATTTAAATTTTTAATATTACCTCTGTAAGTGTAGTATTTATATTTATCGGTTGAGTAGTAAATGTCGCAAAGCTGTTCATAAACCATTACGTTTGTCGGATCAATTTCAAGAATCTTTGAATAGTATTCTGCAGCATCATCTTTTTTTCCCAGAATTGAACTTATATGTCCAAGACGTTCAAGCACTTCCGCATTCTTTGGATTTGACTTATACGCTTTTTTATATTCCTCAAGCGCAAGTTCATACTGCTCATTTTCTTCGTATTGTTCCGCCAATTGTACACTCATAAGATATCCCCTTTAAAACTAATCAATAATCACAATTATAAACCGAAAAAATATTATATCAAGAACACCTAAAATACTAAAAAATACACTACATAACAGTATAAAAAAAATTGTTACAAAAATTTATAATCGCTAAAGTTATTGTCAATTCGTGCCGATATACAACATGAGGTTTAGTGTAAATACCTTTTTTTCAAAAGTAGGGTTATAAAATCTCAAAAACCGGGCATAATAATAAAAGGAAGTATTATATACTTTTTATATAATATGTATAGAATAAGCGAGGGTTGAAATGGCTAACAACTTATTGAGAAAAGTAAAGAGAAGCAACAAATTATACGTTGAAACATTGTCGGTAACAGCAATTTTGAGTTTAACGCTATTGGGTTGCGGAGTTTTTGCAGAAGACCTGACATTAGACGACATAACGCCTACTCTTGATAAGTTATACGCACAAGGGCAGGCGCCTATTGATAGCGCTTATGAATGGGTTGAAGTACCGGATGAAACGGAAAGATCAATTAAAGTAGGCGACAAATACTACGAAGCTCAGATAAAACCCGGTGTTGACTCTCAACCGAATGTCTATAACGACGGCAACAACCCCGGTTTAAACCACACAGGCCATCACACAGTTTATGCCAATGGGGATTATGTTTATAATGCAGGCCAAATGGGTAATATCACGGGGGACATGTTGAATAACGATGATAGCGGACGGCACGCAATTGAGCAGAATGGGACACTTGGTAATATCATTGGTGATTTTATATACAACTACTATAGTACTAGCGGAGGCTATGGTGGCGCAATTATTAACTACGGCCAGATAGGAAATATTACAGGTAATTTCATTTCCAACGCAGTATCACAGGGAGATGGCGGGGCAATTGCCAATTCCGGCACTATAAATAGTATCAACGGTAATTTTATTAATAATATATCAGAAGGATGTGGCGGAGCGATTGCTAATAATAATGATGGTACAATCAATCACATCTCAGGTTCATTCTTTAACAACCATAGTATCGACAGCTCAGGCGGGGCGATTTATAACAGTAATACTATAACTGGTTTAAACGCAAGTTTCACCGGCAACTATGCTGAATCAACTTCCGAGAATGCCTACGGCGGTGCGATTTATAACTATGGTACTATAACTGGTTTATACGCAATTTTCTCAGACAACTATGCATCTGCTAAATCGGGTGATAGCTTCAACTATGGCAACGCATTAGGGGGAGCTATATATAACCATTCTAATGGTACTATCGGTGCCATTTCAGGTGATTTCACAAACAACCACGTAATCGGTGATTATTGGGCGTCTGGCGGATACGGAAGTGGCTACGGTGGGGCGATTTATAATAATGGTACTATAACTGATTCAGACGCAAATTTTTCCGGCAACTATGCAGAATCTATTGACGGTAACGCTTATGGCGGCGCTATTTCTAATGATGTCGGAACAATAGAGAATTTAAACGGCTTTTTCACAAACAACTATGTAAAATCTACTGCCTCTGAAGCAAAAGGTGGGGCTATTTATAATAATCACACGATAAACAACATAGGTTATAGCGGATCCGCTGGTTTTGAAGGCAACCATGCTGAATCTACCGAATCGGAGGCTTTAGGCGGGGCTATTTTTAATACCTCTGAGGGTACAATCGGAGGTATTTCGGCTAATTTTTCAGGTAACTATGCGGAATCAACAACTGGCTATGCTGCAGGTGGGGCAATTTATAACGCCGGCTTAATTGATGGAGATATAACAGGTAGCTTCTCATGTAACTATGCTAAATCTGAATACAGTTCCGCACAAGGCGGGGCAATCATTAATAATAAAGGTGGCATTAATGGAGATATAAAAGGTAACTTCTCAGGTAACTATGCTAAATCTGAATACAGTTCCGCATACGGCGGGGCAATCTATAACTACGCTGATTCCGGCTCCTATAACATGGATAATATAAACGGCGACTTCACAGGCAACTATGCTGAAGCTACTGACGGTGACGCATTTGGCGGGGCTATTTATCTTGATTCATCTTTAAATCAAATTTCAGGCGACTTCTCCGGCAACTATGCTAAATCTGCTAACGGTGACGCATTTGGCGGGGCTATTTATGTCAATGTAAATATAGATAATCATATAGCAGGCAACTTTACCGACAACTATGCGCAGACAACTGACGGCGAAAGTGCTCACGGCGGTGCGATTTGGAGTAGCAAAGGATTTACCCTCCTTGCAGATAACAAAACTTACACAATAAGCGGTAACTACATATCAACTGACGGCGGCGAAACAAAACAGTATGAAGCTATATATGCAGATGGTTCTACTGTAGAAATAAAAGCTGTAAATAACGGTAAATGGATTATTGACGACTACATAAACGGTTCTAATGACTATTGTTTAACTTTCACGGGTGACGGAACAGGAACCATTGAATATAACAACGAAATTTATGGTTCTCCAGAGCTTGGGATATCTGATGTTACTTTGGATTTGATAAATAACAATATACAGACATTAGAAGCGATGTATATCTCAACTTATAACGCTAACATTGCAATTGATTTGAATGTAGATGATGCTACTGCCGATAATTTTATTGAACACGATGGCAACGGTGAAGAAATTCATATCAGCGATATTAATATTGTGGGGGATTTGGCAAATTGGGCAGATGGCGACAAAGCTCAGGTTTATCAAAGCTATGGAATGTATGGTAGTTCAGCGGGATACGTAACTTTGGCAGATGAACTCACTACAGAACACACAATTGTTGAAGGCACAACAACCACAACTTATGACGAAATCGCACAACAAACAAGTTGGACTGACACATACCAAAAACACACAACATCAACAGGATCTGCAAGCGGATATTTCAATGTTGTAGACGAATACTACATAGGTATAACCATTACCGACATACAAGAAGCCGGTACTACAGATACATCCCTGGGTGATACTTTAGCTCTTGTTAACCAGTCAGATATCGACGGAAGAGAATTTAATGCAACTGTTGACGGTGAAACTTATACCGTAACCGAAAATCTCGGTACAACAGGCGCTAACACTATGACAATTAACGGTGTTGCTGGCGGTAATGCTGAAACAATAAATCTCAACAGCCACGGAGGATTTGAAGTTACCAATGCAACCGAATTAAATATCAATAACGTTGACCTCAAAAATGCATCAACAAGTGCAATTTACATAGCTAACGCAAATGCTGAAGTTAACCTCACTAATGTTAATTTTGAAAACAATAAGTCAATGGGGACAGGCGGAGCAATTGACAACCATGGCGGAAAAGTTGGCGATATAATCGGCAACTTCTCAAACAATTCAATAACTTCTTCTTCCGGCACAATAGGCGGCGGAGCTATTATGAACCTCACTGCAACATCTCAAATTGGCGACATAACGGGTAATTTTACTAACAATAGACTTATATCAAATGCCGTGAATAAGAGCGCATACGGAGGAGCTATTAATAATGCCGGTACAATAGGAGACATTGAAGGTAATTTCACCGGTAACACAATAACCGTAACTAAAGGCTATGATGCTTTTGGTGGAGCAATATACAACTACTTCGGTACTATCGGAAATATAAACGGTAATTTTTCAGATAATAATATCACAGTATCGTCAGCTAACGGCTACTACGCTTATGGCGGAGTAATGTTTAACTATGGCGGTACTATCGGAAATATTACCGGTAATTTCAATTATAACCACGCTTATTCATCTAACTGTGATACCTTCGGAGGAGCCATTGTTAACAGTAATATAATTGGTGATATAACCGGTAATTTTACAGGTAACAGTACAACACTTGAAAACGCCGACAGGTTTTCGGAAGGTGGTGCAATTGCCAATTTTGGAACTATTGGCAATATTTCGGGAAAATTTGAAGAAAACAGTGCGAATGCCGTAAACGGGTATTCTTTGGGCGGAGCTATTTTTAATTATGACGGAGCTGTTATCGGCAATATTTCAGGTGATTTTAATAATAACTATGTAATATCTGAATCAGGATATACCTATGGAGGAGCTATTTCTAACCACGGTTCAATAGGTGTTATCACTGGTGACTATACAGTCAACGAAGCCAGATCTGTTGAAGACTCCGCAAACGGAGGTGCTATATATAATACAGGGACAATAGAAGGTATAAATGGTTCATTCTGGTATAACTACGCTAAGAGCGAAGAAGGCAACGCAAACGGAGGTGCTATACGCACTTATAATGGCAGTTCTATAGGTTATATTAATGGTACTTTTGCCGACAACTATGCTGAATCCGAAAATGGAGGTGCTTCTGGCGGAGCGATTTCTAATTATGCAGATGATAATTCAACTTCAACAATAGGTAATATCACAGGTTATTTTATTTGTAATTATGCTAAAGGCGATGATGCCTATGGCGGGGTAATTTATAATTATGCAAAAGATGAAGCAACTGCAACAATAGGTAATATCACAGGCAATTTTATTGATAACTATGCCCAAAGCAAGGGCGGAAAGTCCTTTGGCGGAGCAATTTATAATTATGCCGAAGATGAGGCGACAGTAACAATAGGCTATATCACGAGTAATTTTGCTAATAACTTTGCTGCTGACGGCATCATTAGCATAGGTGGGGCAATTTATAATGGAAACGGTACAATCGGTGATATAACAGGTGATTTTAATAATAACTCGGCTACTGGTAGCGGCACTGCATTCGGCGGGGCAATTTATAACGGAAACGGTACAATCGGCGATATCACTGGAGATTTTACTACTAATATAGCTCTTGCTTCGGGCATAAAGGATGAGACCAATGCCCGTGGCGGAGCGATTTATAATGAAGGTAATCTCGGCGAAATCAGAGGCTCATTTACAGGCAACTACGCAAAATCTGATAGCGGCGAAGCTCAAGGCGGAGCAATATGGACTAATCAAGACATGACACTTGTTGCGGATAACGCTGAAACCGAAATCAAAGACAACTACACAGATTCAGCAGGCGTTGTTGACGATAACGCAATATATGTTGATGGTGATGCAACTCTTACCCTTAAACAAATTAATTCCGGTAAGATGTACTTCCACGACAACGTCAGAGGCTCGGATGATTACAAAGTAGATATAACAGGTGACGGAACCGGTACTATGTACTTATTCAATGATTTATATGGTGCAAATGTCACTATGGGTAATACTAACTTAAATACTATTAATAACATTGCTCATACATACAACTTTAAATCTTTAACAATTGCAAACGATGTTAATATGTTCGTGGATATGGATTTAGCTAACGAAACTATGGACAGATTAACTGCAGACAGTTATGGTGCTCATACGGGTATGATTAATGTTGCAGGTATCAATTTAATCTCTGATACAACTAAAGATAAATTAAGTATTCTGTTTGCAGATGAAGGTTTAGCTAGAAGCGTAAGATCTTCTGTTACGGATTTACCTATGAGTGAATTCCAGACAGATGTCTATACACCTATTTACAGATACAAACTTTCATATAACGTACACGATGATGAAAAAGGTTATTTCGATATTACCAGACCTAGTGTTACCCCTGGCGGCGGTGGAGATAATCCTCATCCTCAACCTCAACCGCAACCGGAAGACTTTAACCCTGCTGTTTTAGCAACACCTGTTGCAACACAGGCTGCAGGTCAGGTAACAATTAACCAGACATTCCAATATGCATTCCAACATGCCGATTCGTTTATGAATGCTCCTGTTATGGAAAGAAACGCTATGATCCAT
>JAGCBH010000031.1 GCA_017652265.1 bacterium | reverse complement strand
TGGACAATATAGAAGTTCTGCCTGGATATCAAAGTGATGCTGTCCGTGATGCATTTATGGATTATGCGAAACAACTTTGTGCCGAAATGGGTCTACCTAATATTCCTATTTATGCAGGGCCAAATAGACATAAATTCCATATGTCTGGTGTATACGATTGTCAAACACACAGTTTGAAAATTATAGGTTCTACAGGTGAGTATGAAATATATCACGATTATAAAGGTACAATAACTGTTGACGGAAATAAGGTTATTGAAAATATTCCAATGTTCCTTATATATGACGGAAAAGGCACAACACTTCCACCGAACAATGGACGCGAAAACACAATTGATTTAACGAACCAGGAAAATAATCCTGATGTTACAAGAGCTGTTGATAATATAATAGTGGCAGAACCCGGATCCGGTGAAGTTCCTGGAGTAGAAAATAGTGCAGTTCGGAACATTTCGGAAGAAGTTTTAATGGATCGTATAAGAAATGCAACGAGGCGTGAAGATTTTACAGAAATCAGAGATCAAATCGCTGATATGCCGACAGATACTCCTGAACAATTGGAGGCAAAACAAAGACTTCAATTGGTATATCAGCAGCAATATAATCAGTATGTAAGAGGAATCAGAGAGGATGTAAGTTCTGTTGATGGCACCGAACTGGTTGATGTTTATAATCCTGAGAATGAACGACATGGTATAGGTGCTATAATTCGCGAAAATGTTAATATGCTTAAATACAGAGGAACCAAAAAGGACATATTGAAATATAAGAGCTTTAGCACTCTAAAAAACAAGGAGGATTTGGAAGCCCTTGAAGGGATGCTGGACAATCTTATAAAATCAGGATTTGATATTTCATTAATAGATCACAAATATCAATATCATAATATTATCACGGTGGCAAAAACCTCTCAGAATCCTGAAGAATTTATAAATGCAATAACTAACACTTTAATCAAAAATCAAGATAATGTTTATGTCATCAAGACGCTTAGTAGATTAATTGAAAACGCCAGTTATACTATCGGACAAACGGAATCTAAACAAATTATCCCTGAAGATATAATTAATTTTGTTAATGCAGTAAATAATAGTGATATTACATCTGAACATCTTTTTTCAATATTAAACGGCAGAAACGATAGTCCTCATGCATTATCATTAGGCGATCCGAAATATCTTCAATACCAATGGAATTTTAGCTCTAAAAACTGGGAATCATTATCAAGAATATTACCTATTTTAGCGAAAATAGATTCTCAATCCGGATTTTGTATCCAGGCTGCGGAAATAATAAGATGTGCCGATGATTTGATGCGAGTTCATAGAGTTCACCCCCGCGAAAAAGTCAGATTACTTAATTATATAGAGTCAACTCCTGAAGATATTCTTTTGGAAATGCAGGCAGCAGGCGTTAATATTATCGGATTGAGAGATTACCTGAGATTTTATCTTGCCGAACAAAATATTGATGTGGAATCGTCAACTTTAATGAGTGGTCTTGGTATTGTTTTTGATAAAAACACAGAAACGTTACTTAACAGTCGTCAAACGGAAGATTTTATATCTGAACATCAAAATACGGGAATTCCTGTGGAATACTCAAGGGCTCAATTTGCAAGGGAATTAATTTCTGATATTGAAAGATTAGGAAGAACAGACAGAGATATACTGCTTAAACAAATGGGTATATCTGTTGGTACAAATGATTTTAACGGTATAATTAATCCTGACAGAATTAATGTTGATGAATTTTCGCCAGAGGTTCGTCCGATTATAGAAGAAGTAAAATCTAAAACAGAAAATTTTGTACGTAATAATTCTGTGTTATTAGATAATCCTGAATTAGCATCATTTATTAACGGCTTAATAGAATTTTGTCCTGAATTTGTATCAATGATTGGTAAACCAATGGTCGGTTCTGATAAAACTTTGGATATGTATGTATTAGAAGTACTTAATAATGTGATATCAGATCCTGCATATCAGGGTTTACAAGATGTTGACAAGTACATACTCAAATGGAGTGTTTTGATGCACGCAATCGGACAGACAACAGGCATTACAGATATAGATTTACAATATAAAATGTCAGCCAGAATGGCAAACGACCTCACCAAGAAATATAATCTCTCTCAGGAAGTAAGAGACAGAATGCTTAATCTGGTTTCTAACGGATATATTTGGTCAACAGATGAAATCAAAATAGACAAATATTTTAGAACTGCAGATGATTTTGCGATGGCAAAAATATTCTACAAAGGTGTTGCTGAAGCAATGGGTATAGAGGATTTTAATGTTTATAGATATTCCGGTTACAGATTTACAAGCCAGATGAATTATGCTGTTAAAAATACGCAGGCTAAAGAAAAATATCCTAAATATACATACGTAGTTGATGGTGTATCATATGAAATACCTGTACTTGATGTACGGAATATGGATCCTGAAACCGATATGACGCAATACGGTTATGTAGGATTAAAATTAAAAGATATTACTATACAGGTACATCATACCGGAGTTTGGGGGTTACAAGAAATACCGGAATTCTATGATGATCCGAACTTTTATGCAGCGTATTCAACAAGTATCAGAAATATACAGCATACCGGTAACGGATATGGAGGCATAGGTTATGTATTTTCAACAGCCAGAATAAATAAAGGTGGCGGAAATTTAACCTGGAAAGAAGTAGGAGTTGGAGACCTGGATGACTTCAGTAGGCAAATATATTTGAGTGGCTTAGAGGAAAGCAGTACGGGACACGGAGGTGTTTTGTATCCCTTGCAGATAGCGGATCCGAACATAAGAGAGGCATGGTTTAATAATGCTCAAGCAGCAAGTGGACCACAAGTAAATGAAGTATTTGCGCTCCACTCAATGCCTGAACAAATTGAGCTTAGCGGCTATGAATTTCCGGCTAATGAAATTCCTATTGAATATATAAGAGTTTCCATAGCAAACGGCTGCATGCCGATTTTATTAACTAATCAATAATGTTTTGGGCAAATTTTCTTAAAATTTCTTTAACTTGTGCAAAAATAAAACTTTTGTGCTACAATTCTTGTATAGATACTATTTAGGGGAAATAAGGAGTAGAATTTTGACTCAGCAGAATATTTTTGATGACGGGAAAATTGTACAGGTAAATATAAGAGAAGAAATGAAGCGTTCATACATAGATTATGCAATGAGCGTTATTGTAGGGCGTGCCCTACCGGATGTTCGTGACGGCTTAAAGCCTGTTCACAGACGTATTTTGTACGCATTGAACGAACTTGGCATGACACCTGATAAACCATTCAAGAAATGCGCCCGTATAGTCGGTGAAGTTTTGGGTAAATACCACCCGCACGGTGATACTGCCGTTTATGATGCTTTAGTTCGTATGGCACAGGATTTTTCAACCCGTTATATGACTGTTGATGGGCATGGAAACTTCGGATCGGTAGATGGCGACGGTGCAGCTGCAATGAGGTATACAGAAGCCCGCATGAACAAAATTACACCTAGTATGCTTGCAGATATTGACTGTGAAACTGTTGAATTTGAGCCGAATTTTGATGGTTCATTGATGGAGCCGTCTGTTCTGCCTGTCAGATTGCCAATGCTTTTATTGAACGGGGTTTCCGGTATTGCGGTCGGTATGGCAACGAACATTCCGCCTCACAACCTTCGAGAAGTTGTTGATGGTACAATCGCTTTGATTGATAATCCTGCAATTACTGTTGCGGAGCTTATGGAATACATTAAAGGTCCTGATTTTCCTACCGCTGCAACGATTATCGGTTTAAACGATATTAAACAGGCTTATGAAACAGGCCGAGGTTCAATTAAGATGCAGGCGGTTGCCGGATTTGAAGAAATCGCAGGCGGTGCAGGCCGTCAGGGACGTACGGCTATCGTTATAACCGAAATTCCTTATCAGGTGAATAAATCAATGTTAATTGAAAAAATTGCCGATCTTGTTAAAGAACAAAGGATTAACGGTGTTTCGGATATTCGTGATGAATCCGATCGCGAGGGCATACGTATCGTTATTGAACTCAAACGCGATGCAAAACCTGATGTTGTTAAGAACAATTTGTTTAAATATACTCAATTGTGCACGACTTTCGGTGTTAACAATGTTGTTCTCTGCGGTAAACAACCAAGATTACTGAATCTTAAACAAATTTTAGAAGAATTTGTTGAGCACAGGGTTGAAATTGTGACAAGAAGAACAATATACTTCCTTAAAAAATCCAAGGTCAGAGCGCATATCTTGGCGGGCTTGTTGATAGCATTAGGCTCTATTGATGAAGTTATTGAACTTATCAAAAAATCCAAAACAACCGATGATGCAAGAGAAGGTTTGATGTCTCGCTTCGGGCTTGATGTTGATCAGTCAAATGCGATTTTGGAAATGCAATTACGCCGTTTGACAGGTTTGGAACAAGATAAAGTTAAAGCTGAATATGACGAATTAATTAAGAAAATCGCTGAATATGAAGAAATTCTTTCAAGCCGTCAAAAGATTTTGGATATTATCAAAAAAGAACTTGAAGAAGATAAAGAAAAATACGGTGATGATAGAAAAACACAGATTTTGCCTGAACAGGGCGAAGTTACCATAGAAGATTTGACACCAAATACTCCTATGGCGGTGTTTATCACTCATCAGGGATATTTAAAACGTATTTCATTGGATACCTTTGAACGTCAAAACAGGGCTACACGCGGAAAATCAGGTATCAAGACAAAAGAGGATGACGATATTCAACACTTCTTTACTGCAATGATGCACGATAAAGTATTGTTCTTCTCATCTAAAGGTACTGTATATAGCCTGAATGTTTACGACTTCCCTGAAGGTGGTCGTCAGGCAAAAGGCTTGCCGATAGTTAATGTTCTTCCTATTGAACAGGATGAAAAGATAACGGCAGTTGTTCCTGTAAGTACATTCTCACACGATTTGAACCTTATTATGTTGACGAAGAAAGGTTTCATTAAACGTATAGAACTTGACAACTTCTCGAGCATAAGAAGAAGCGGTATTATTGCTATAGGTCTTGAAGAAGGTGATAGCTTGTGCTGGGTTAAACTTGCAACTGCTAAAGATGAGATCTTAATCGGTACATCTAACGGCATGGCAATAAGATTTGCAATAGAAGATTTAAGACCTTTGGGCAGAAGTGCAAGAGGTGTAACTTCTATGAAACTCAGAACAGGTGATGAAATTGTCGGCTGCGATATAGTTCCGAAAGATTATGATGCTGATTTGCTTGTTGTAACGTCTGACGGTTTTGGCAAACGTACAAAGATTTCGGAATTCAGAAGCCAAAACAGAGGCGGTATCGGATTAATCGCAACTAAATTTAAATCTTCGACATCTAAACTTGTTGCTCTGACTATCGTCAAGGATACTGATGATATTATGATGGTTACTGCAAACGGCATAGTAACAAGAATTAATTCCGGTTCAATTTCCCGTCAGGGACGTCCTGCAACAGGTGTTAAGGCGATAAATCTGGTTGATAATGATAGCGTATGTTCAGTTAACAAGATTTTAAATCCTGAGGATGAAGAAGAATATCAGGGTAAAGACTTGCCGGAAGAAGAAACTCTGAGTGTTGAACAGGGCTCTTTGTTAGATGTTACCGAAGAGTAATTTAACCTATGCAGGGTAAATTGTTCCGATATGCACAAGTTTCATCTCTTGGCTATTGTGTTGTACAAATTTTTGTATGATTTTATAAAAAGGAAATAAATTTATGAAAAAACTTGTAAAAAATAATGTAAGTTGGGTTGGTTACATTGATTGGGAACTGGAAACTTTTCATGGCGATGATTATTCAATTATGAACGGCTCAAGTCAGAATGCTTACCTGATAGAAGAAGAAAAAACTGTTTTAATTGATACTGTCTGGATTCCGCACAGAGATGATTTTGTTGAAAACCTGAAGCGCGAAATTGACCTAAAAAAAATTGATTTTATAGTTGCAAACCACGCTGAGTGTGATCATTCGGGGTCTTTGACGGAGTTAATGAAAGAAATTCCGGATACTCCTATTTATTGTACGGCATTGTGCCAAAAGAGTATTGAAGGACAGTACGGCAAACAAAATTGGAATTTTCATATAGTTAAAACGGGCGACTCCGTTGATATAGGAAACGGTAAAAAACTTATTTTTATAGAGATGAAAATGCTTCATTGGCCTGATTCTATGGCTACTTATATGACGGGTGACAACATTCTTTTTTCAAATGATGCGTTTGGTCAGCACTATGCAGTTGCAGAAATGTTTAATGATATGGCGGATCAATGTCTTTTGTGGCACGAAGCATTAAAGTATTTTGTAAATATTTTAAATCCTTTTGCACCATTAGTTTCTAAAAAAATAGAAGAAATTAAGGGCTTGAAATTGCCGATAGATATAATTGCACCTTCTCATGGCGCTATCTGGCGTGATAATCCTATGCAGATAGTCGAAAAATATGCCGAATGGGCTGACGCTTATCAGGAAAATCAGGTAACTATTGCCTATGATACTATGTGGGAAGGTACTGCAAAAATTGCACACAAAATTTCTGATGTTATTCAGCAAAAATATCCCGATACGGTTGTAAAAGTATTCAATATCTCAAAACAGGATAAAAATGAGATTATGACAGAAATTTTTAAATCAAAAGCACTTTTGGTCGGCTCACCTACCTGCGTGAATGATATTTTATCAAGCGTTTCGGGGTGGATGTCGTTTTTAAAATCACTGAGATTTAAAAACAAAAAAGCGGCGGCATTTGGCTGCTACGGCTGGAGCGGAGAATCCGTAAAAATATTGCAGGAACGCTTAAAAGATGCAGGGTTTGACGTGATTGAAGAAAATATTAAGTCACTTTGGAATCCTACAGAAGAAAATTTTGAAAAAATACCTGAAATGGTAGAAAAATTACTTTCGTAATCATAGATTATCATACGCTTTGCGAATTTCCTGAATATCCTGCCACATGAGCCACTTTGGGCTGCCTTTTTCTCTTGAATCGTTTCTTAAGAGGTATGACGGGTGAAAAATCGGCATTATTTTCGTATCCGGCAGGCCATAAGCCTCGCCGTCAAACCATTTGCCGCGAATTCGTGTTATTCCGCCGATATCCCCTAAAATTGACTGTACTGCGACACTGCCGGCTAGCAGTATAATTTTAGGGTGTAGAATACGAATTTGTGCATCCAGAAATTCTCTGCAGGCATCTTTTTCTTCAGGCAGCGGGTTGCGGTTTTCAGGCGGTCTGCATTTTATTGTATTACAGATATAAACATCTTTTTGCCTTGATAAACCGACTGATGCGAAGATTTTATCCAAAAGCTGACCGGCTTTTCCGACAAAAGGCTCGCCTTTTTGATCTTCCCAGTAGCCCGGAGCTTCGCCGATGAGCATAAGTTTAGAGTTTGGAATACCGCCTGAAAATACCACAGTTGTGCGGGTTTCAGATAACGGGCATTTTTTGCATGACAGGCATTTTTGTTTTACTTCATTAAGTTCTTCTTCGTACATTTATTTAAGCCAATCTTCAATATCCTTTAATTGAGCGCTATCCTCAAATGATGTAAAACCGTTTTTAACCGTTGCATTAGGGCAGAGTTTCTGCATATCGGTATAAGTTGCTGATGCCCCGCCGCCGCCGTGAGTGCAGAAAGGCATTATTGTTTTTCCTGCAAAATCGTGCGCTACTAAAAATGTTCTGACAGGGCTTGAAAATGTGTACCACCAAACAGGTGTTCCGACAAATATTGTATCGTAAGCCGAAATATCTCCGTTATCAATTAATTCCGGTTTGAAATTCTGAGCTTTTTCTGTTTGTGCCAAATTCACAACATCATTATAATTAGCCGGATATGCCTTTACCGGTTTTATCTCAAACATATCTCCGCCGGTTAACTGCTGAATTTTTTCGGCAACGCTTTTTGTATTACCGGAATGTGAATAGTATGCTATTAAAACTTTTTTATCTGCCATTTCATAACTCCTTATAGGTTCATTTCAACAAGTTTTTTGCCCAAATTGTATGCGTTTTCAAGATCTTTTGGAAATTGCGTATCTCTGACTTGCGCTTTATGTATTTCGTCAAAAACATCGCAGTCATATTTTGAATAATCGCTGAATTGATATGTGTCATAAGCGTTTACGGTTTCGCAGTAGCCGTAAATCATATTCAAGGATGCTTCGTTTGCTCCCAGTATTGCAGGGTAATTTAATTGCTTTGCAAAAGCTTCAGGGCAGTTCATTGTGAAAATAAGTCCTACCGGTATATTTCTTTTCAGATTTCTTTTCCATCCGCCGTTATCGTCTTGCATATATGTTCCACCGGCAAACAGCATTCTTTCTAAAAGATTTCTGAACATACCTGTCGGAAATGAATAGTAAACAGGGCTCCCGATTATAACGGCATCTGCCGATAAGATTTTCTCTAAAATGGGGTGTAATTCATCATTAAAAGCGCACAACCCGCCCAAATCAGCACCTTTTCTTTTGCAGGCAAAACAACTCATACACCCTTTAAAATTTAAATCAACCAAATCAATATATTCGGCTTTTGCGCCTGCGGCTTCAGCGCCTTTTAACGCTTCTTTCAGCATTTTTGCGGTATTAAAATTTTTTCTTGGACTACCGTTTAACACAATAACTTTTTTCATGCAAAATAACTCCTTTTAAGACCCCATCACATTAAGATTTTATCATGAATGTAAAGAATTTTGGGAATTTGTAAATATTTTTTCTTTACATAACAAAATATTTTATGTTAGATTATTAAACTTATATGAAAATTATTCCGATAATAAACACAGAGATTAAAAACAATGCATGTAAAGGCGGTAATGTGTCTCAGAATTCTGCATACATTTATTTATCTGTGTTGAATAAGCCGATTATTGATACGGTTTGTTTTGGTGTCGCTCCGCAAGGAATGAGTGCCAAATCTTTTAAAAAACTTTACAGGTATATGGTTGATTTATATAGTGCAGGCGATATGCTCTCCGATGCTATGTTGAATAAAATGAAAAAGAGAGGTTTCTTTAAAGGAAGCATCTCCGAAGTTGTATCAAAGTTACGCCCGTATAAAGAAAAATATCTTGAACCGATGGAACTTAAGGTTTTTGAAGTAATAGAAAAAGAAGCATGCAAAACACCAGATATAACGATTACAGAATTATTTAACGGACTTTTCTATAAATCTCTGAAAGAAATTGAGCATGAGCAAAAACCGCTGTTTGACCATATGAGAGCTCTTGGCGGTGAGCTGCCTGCTGATTATGCTAAAAAATTTGCCGAGTATATGGCAATAGTTGATAAAAAAGTAAAAGGCGAGCCGATTCAGCGTGAATTCAGTAAAAAAGAATTTATATACAAACTTACAAAACTTGCCAATGGTGTTACTGATAACAGTTTAAAAACAATGATAAAGAATGTTATTGCTTGTTTTGAAGGTAATGTTCAGGAAAATAAAATAAAACAGATTTTCAGACGCTTATTCCATATGAAACCTGATAATCCTCAGTTAACGGATGCTCTTAAGGTTAAAATGCTTGATGAATTAATGGAAACGGCATCTTCTAAAGGTCATAAGCGTATAGCAAGACTTTGTGATGACAGTATTAAAATGCTGAGCGGAGTTCCAGTATATGTACCGTTCAGTAATAAAGCTTTTACATATGATATTACAAAAATCCTCAATGATTTGCCGGAAACACGTGCTAAAATTGAAATAATGGCAACGGCAAGAGCACTGCCGAATTCAGCAAGCAGTATTGATGCATTGATATTGAAATTCAGAGACTCTGAGCCGAATCTTATAGGCGACAGATTATTCAGCCCGTCTTTGGTTTCTGTTGAACATCTGCTTCCGCAGTCTGAGGGCGGTGCTACAAATATTGCAAATTGCGCTCTTGCACGCCGAGGTCCGAATTCAAGACGAGGTTCTGAGCCGTTGCATATAACATTACAAAAATTTCCCAAGAAAAATCAGCAAAAATATGTGAACAGACTTATTATGCTTGTAAAGCGAGGACTTATGCACCCTGAGGATGCACTGGCACAGATTGAAACAATAGAACAATTGGGGCACATATCTCTCAATAAAAGTAAACTGCTAAGAATTATTCAGGAATATTAATACTTCTTCTGAAGTTTATATCGTTTTCGGTATCTTCAAAGTTTTTGTCAAAGATTTTAAATGATTTGCAGGTTGAGAAATTATCAAGTAGCATTGCTTCTGTTTCAACGGCGTAACGTTGTTCCGCAATTTTGCGTATCATTGCTTTATCCAGTACAGGCTGACCATCATCTTCATTTAATTCTTTCATAGTATTTGCAACATCTGCCAAAACTTCAAAAATATAATTTTGTCTGTTTGAAAAACCATCAGCAAAAGAAACAAGTTCTGCCGCTTTTTCCAGTTCTTCCCGTGATTCTTTGTACTGGCGCAGGCTTCTGAGCAGTATTGCAAGATTATAATGTGCTTCATAACTCAAAGGAGATAGTCTTATTGCTTTGCAGTAATTTATGCCGGCATCCCTTTTATAACCTAACATATGATATGCAAGTGCCAGATTATACTGAGCTTCATAGTTCTTTTTAAGAACCTTTATTGCTGATTTATATGCTTCAAGTGCCTCTTTTAAATATTTTATTCTCAGCAGATATTCATCTTTTTCGCAGTAGAAAGATTTATTTTTATATGCAAGACCTTTGTTATAAAGTGCGTATCCCTTGTTAATTTTGGTGCTTTTTGTATTATCAAATATCCACGGGATATTTAATAATTTTTTCTTCATTTTGATTATTTCATCATATTGGGTTATGGCACTGTCAAAATCTCCGAATTTTTCGGCGGATACTATGCCGTAATTCATTCTTGCGCAGATATAATTAGGGTTGTATTTAATTGCGTGAGCATATGCGTCAAGTGCGCTGTCATAATCTTCATACAGAACGTAGATGCTACCCAAATTATGCCAAGCACTGTAATGCTCAGGATACAATGCAAGCCCTTTTTTGTATAAGTCAATAGCGTTTTGCCATTTATGTTTTTTTAATGCCTGATCACCCTGATAAATAAAATATACTCCATGCGCCCTGTTTGATTGCTGTGTATAAAAATCAGGCAAGAAATGACGAATTCCCAAAACTATAAGGACAATAATCAGTATAAAAAATATAAAGCGAAAAAATGACTTCATAAGGTTAATTTTATGACTGTTTTTTAATAATTACATCCTTTATACATACGAAAAATCCCGCTCAAATTATGTGAGCGGGATTTTTTAAAATATATTTTGAAAGAACTATGCTTCAGCTGTTTCTTCAGCTTTTGCTTCTTCAACAACTTCAGCTGCTTCAGCAACTTCTTCCTTAGGAGCTTCAGCTGCTGCTTTTTCTGCTTCTGCTGCAGCTGCTTTAGCTTCTTCAGCTGCTTTTTCTTCGGCTTCTTTCTTAGCAAGAGCTTTCTTAGACAATTTAACGGTTGTCTTTTTCTTGTAGTTAAGAGTTCCGTCTGGGTTGCAGTTATCCATTAAATACTTAACGGTATCTGTAGGCTGAGCACCTTTTTTAACCCATTCTTTAGCGGTTTCAACGTCAAACTTCATAACTTTTGTTTTAGGGTTGTAGTGACCAAGTTCGCAAACAGGTCTGCCTTCACGTTTAGTCGTTGCGTTGATAACGATAATTCTGTAAGTAGGAGCTTTTTTAGCACCAAGTCTTTTTAATCTTATTTTTAACATTTTAAGTTTCCTTTACTATTTATATTGTATTGCTTTCAGCGAAAAACCGACTGCCGCTTTCGGCTTCTCTTGGCGAATTAAGTGAGGAAACAAAACCCGTCCAATGTGATTAGAACATAAAAAAAATAAATTGTAAAGTATTGCTGTAAAGTATTGCGTGATATTCCGATTAGTTTGTCTGAAAATTAATAATTTTTAATAAATATAAGATAAACTGGCAATAAATTTTATTCAGGGTTTTTAATATATATATCGTAGGGAAAATTTAAAAGAAAAGGAATATTCATGTCATTATCAATTAAAAAAATATCAGCGTTAAAAGAGGCGCAGGAACCTGAAACAGAACAGGCAGGGAAGGTTAATTTCAGAGCAAAGAAGAAAAATAATCTGGAGCGCACTCCGGAAGAAGATACATTTGAAGGAAGCGGTAAAAAGAAAAAAAGAGGCAAAATTATAGGCTGGTCACTTGCTACAGTGGCGGTAATAATTGGTGTGCTTTTGTATAAAAAGGGTAAAGCGCTTGAAACAGCGGGTAAAAAACTTGGCGAAGAGGTTGCAGAAGTTGCCGAAACAGCTGAGCGGAAAATTGTCGGTTCCGTTGCAGACGGAGCAGAAGATGTTGCTGAAAAAGCAGGCAAAAAGCTTGGCGAAGAAGTATCGGACGTGGCCGGAACAGCAGGTAAGAAACTTGAAAAAGAAGTATCGGAAGTTTCAGCATCCGCAGAACAAAAAGTCGGTGAAGAAGTTGCCGAAATCACACCTGCCGCAGAACAAAAAGTCGGCGAAGAAGTTGCCGAAATCACACCTGCCGCAGAACAAAAAGTCGGTGAAGAAGTTGCCGAAATCACTCCTGCCGCAGAACAAAAGGTCGGTGAAGAAGTTGCCGAAATCACCCCTGCCGCAGAACAAAAAGTCGGTGAAGAAGTTGCAGAAATCACCCCTGCCGCAGAACAAAAAGTCGGTGAAGAAGTTGCCGAAATCACCCCTG
>JAGCBH010000030.1 GCA_017652265.1 bacterium | reverse complement strand
TGTTACAAAAATGTTACAAAATTTCCGAAAAGTACCATAAACAAAGGATAAAAAATGCGAACAAATGAGAGTAATTTTTATTTTTTAAAAGAAGTTAACAAAAATATTTTTAAAATTATAAAAGAAGCTGAAAAACTGTACACTGATGAGTATTTTCAGCAATGTATGGTGCAGACAAGGTGCTTTGCCGAAAATGTAACAAAAAGTCTTTTGAACGGAAACTGCCAGCCGGGCGATAATTTTGACACATTATTGGGTAATCTTGACGATTATCTGATAAATTGCGAAGAAAAACGTGATTTAATAAAAGATTTGTATTTCTTAAAAAAAGCTGGCAACGCATCGGCGCACACAAGAGCAGTGGATAAAGACGGAATAAAAGCTTTAGAGTGTTTGCAAAGAAGTTTTGAAATCGCAGTTGTTTACTATTCAATGAAAAACGGCCCTGACAAAAATGTATGCAAACTGCTTTTTGATGAAGAACTTCTTGTAACAGGTAAAAGAAGTAAATACAAAAACACCATTAAAGAAAAATATCTTCAGAGTTTGGCGCAGGATGAAGAAATTCAGCGCAGAGAAAACATCTCAAAACCCAAAAAGAAAAGAACATCAAAATTTGATCGTTACCCGACAACACCCAAAACTCATCCTAAAACATTTTTTACCAAAAAACGTAAAATAATACTGATTTTATGGTTAATTGCTTGTATTTTCAGCCTTTTGGCGCTTGGAACGGTAAAATTTTTAGTTAATCTGAATTAAATCCAGCACCTTACATAATGTTCGTGTGATTGTTCAAGCATAATCGGGTGGTCGGTCAAACAAACATCTTTTTTCTCATCACAGCGAGTAAAAAATTTGCAGCCGCCATACAATTTGTTCGGAGACGGCAAATCGCCTTTCAAAACTTTATTTTTATCTCGATTTTCCTCAAAAGACGGTATTGAATTTAACAAAGCCTTTGTATACGGATGATACGGATTTCCAAAAATCTCATTTGTTTGCGCCAGTTCAACGATTTCACCGAGGTACATAATTGCAGTTCTGTCAGCCAAATACCTTATAACCCTCAAATCGTGAGAGATAAATATAATCGTGAGGTTATATTTTTCTTTAAGCTCTTTGAGCAAATTTATAATCTGCGCCTGAATACTGACATCCAGCGCACTGACAGGCTCATCAGCGATAATGCATTTCGGGTTTAAGACAAGCGCTCTGGCAATAGCAATTCTCTGTCTTTGACCGCCTGAAAATTCGTGAGGATATTTATTTAAAACACTTTCATCAAGCCCGACCTGATTAATTTTTTCCAATATTATTTCATTTCTCTTTTCTTTTTTATAATCGGTATTTATAACCAGCGGTTCTTCAAGAATTTCAAATATTTTCATCTTCGGATTAAGACTTGAATACGGATTTTGAAAAATCATTTGAACATCTTTTCTGAATTCGCGCAGTCTTTCACAGTGAAAATCCGAAATATCCTCACCTTTAAAAAGAATTTTGCCCTCAGACGGTTTTTCTAACAGCATTAAAGCACGTGCAAAAGTGGATTTACCGCACCCCGATTCCCCTGCAACAGCAAGAATTTCGCCCTCTTTAACCGTTAAATCAACACCATTCAGGGCATAAGTTTTCTCTTTTTCACCTGAAACTTTTTTTGTAGAAACATATTCAAGATGCAAATCGCTGATTTCAAATAAATTTTCCATAATAAGATACTACCGCATAAGCGAAAAACGGTCAACCGACCACGTTGGGAATTTTAATTTAAACCCGAAAGCGAAAACTTATCGCCAAGTTTATCTTCAACTTCTTTTATAAGTTCACTTGGTTTCATATTAAGTGCTTCAGCGATTTTCCACAAAACAACAAGCGAAGGATATTTAACCTTTTTACTTTCCAATAATACCCAACTCGCTTTATTTACAGAACCTTCTGCAGAAAGAGTATGCATTGATTTTCCAAGTTTTTCTCTATGTTCTTTAACAACTAAAGCAATTGCATTACATAAAATTTTTCTATTTCTAACGTCTTGTTCATTTTCGTATTGCATATTTTTATGTTAATGCTAAACTTCTAATATAACGATTAGAATTTTAATCGTTATATTAGAAACAAAGAGAGAGATATAGATTATGAATGAACGTATTTACGAACACAATCTTGAAGATAATTTAATGGAAGAATTTGGGCTGTTAAAAAGCATCAAAAGCACACAAGATATTATGATTAAAGCTGCCGAAGATACAAGTAATGATGAATTAAAAATATTCATTGACAGTCTAATATTACTTAATGATAAAGTTAATTTAATTCTATTTAAACACGACCAAATTATAAAAGAGTTTCAAGAAAAATATTGTATTGCAGGAAATAATACGGATTGATTTTAGTTAAATTTTCGTGTAAAATTACCATATCTTAAACTAAATAAGGAGAAAGATTATGGATTTAATGAAGGGTAAAAAAGGTTTAATATTTGGTGTATCTAATACTCACGGAATTGCGTACGCAATAGCACGTCAGCTTTTTGAAGCAGGAGCGGATATTGCTTTCACATATGCAGGCGAAGTTATGGAAAAACGTGTTCGCCCATTAGCAGAAGAAATGAACGCAAAAATAATTATGTCATGTGATGTTACGAGAGAAGATGAAATTAAAGCCGTAATGGCAGAATGCGAAAGAGTTTACGGTAAACTTGATTTTGTTGTTCACGCTGTTGCTTTTGCAAACAAAGAAGATTTGCAGGGAAGATTTATTGACACTTCAAAAGAGGGCTGGGATCTGGCACTCGGCGTAAGTTCTTATTCATTTGTTTCAATTTGCAGAAATGCTGAACCTATCATGAACGAAAACGGCTCAATTTTTGCCCTAACATATCTTGGTTCACAATACATCGTTCCAAACTACAACATTATGGGTGTTGCAAAAGCTGCTTTAGAGTCTTCAATGCGCTATTTGGCAGCAGATCTAGGCAAAAAAGGTATCAGAGTTAACTGTTTATCTTCCGGTCCGGTTAAAACTCTTGCCGCAAAAGGTATCTCAGGTTTTGACAAGATGCTTAAAGCAACAAGTTTAAAATCACCTTTAAGCAGAAATGTTGCGCTTGAAGATGTCGGCAGAGCAGGACTTTATTTAGCTTCTGATTTATCATCAGGCACAACAGGCCACGTTTTGTATGTTGACTGCGGATGCAACTCAGCATTTTCATCTTTAGATGAAATGGAAGCAATAACAAAAGCCTGCGTATGTGAGGTTTAAAATAGCGTTGTTTGTTCGCTAAAACCTTTGAGTTTATAGCCCAAATGTCTGTACGCTTCAGGAGAAACTTTGCGGCCTCTTGGTGTGCGCTGAATTAATCCTGCCTGCAAAAGGTACGGCTCACAAACATCTTCTATCGTTCTGACATCTTCACCAATAGCAGCAGCAATTGTTTCTATTCCGACAGGCCCGCCGTTAAATTTTTCTATCATAAGTTTCAAGAGTGTTCTGTCAGTATTATCAAGACCGTACTTATCAATTTTTAATACTTCAAGCGCCTCATGAGCAACTTTTTCCGTTATTTCACCATCATATTTGACAATTGCAAAATCGCTTGCTCTTTTTACAAGCCTGTTAGCAATACGAGGAGTTCCGCGTGAACATGAAGCAATAGTTTCGGCACCATCATCAGTGATTTTTATATCCAAAATCCCTGCAGTACGTTTAACAACTTGAGTTAATTCTTCTTTTGTATAAAATTCAAGTCTGTTAACTATTCCAAACCTGTCTCTTAATGGACTTGAAAGTTCTCCCGCTTTTGTTGTTGCACCTATTAAAGTAAATTTCGGTAACGGTAAACGCATTGTCTTAACCGTTTGGCTTTTGCCTGTTGTCATATCAAGATAAAAATCTTCCATTGCGGGATACAAAATTTCTTCGGTAACTCTGTTTAAACGGTGAATTTCATCAATAAAAAGAATTTCACCGGCTTTCAAAGACATCAGAATCCCTATAATATCGCGTGGTCGTTCAAGGGCAGGGGCTGATGTAATTTTTATCCCGACACCCATTTCTTGCGCAATGACACCGGCAAGAGTGGTTTTCCCTAACCCGGGAGGGCCGTAAAAAAGCAAATGATCAAGAGGCATTTCACGAAGTTTTGCGGCTTCAACGGAAATTTTGAGATTATTTTTCAACGCCGTCTGCCCGATATAGGTATCAAAAGTTTTCGGACGGATAGTATCTTCAAAATTCCTGTCATAATCATTGCTTTCGCTGTTGACAGGAGTTTCTTTTTTTGCACTGTCCATTGATTTTAACGCAGTATTTTCGGTCAGAAAATCGTCATCTGAAATTATACTCATTGAAAAACCTCTGCCTTTATGTTAGCATAACAGCCAAGTAAGAGCAAATAATTTAAGAAATATGAGGTTAAGATGAGGGTATCAGAAAGATTAGAAAAAATTCCGCCGTACTTATTTGCGGAAATAGACAGAAAAATTGCAGAAGCCAAAGCAAACGGTGTTGATGTTATAAGTTTGGGGATAGGCGATCCTGATACTCCTACTTTACAGCCGATAGTTGACGAAATGCACAAGGCTATTGATAACCCTAAAAATCATGACTATCCACCATATAACGGAACGGAACAATTCCGCTCATCTGTTCAAAAGTTTATGAAAACGCGTTTTGGTGTGCAATTAGATAAAGATATGGAAATTTTGGCAAATATCGGTTCAAAAGAGGCTATTGCCCACGTCTTTTTTGCTTTTGTAGATAAAGGTGATTACACTTTAATACCTGACCCGGGATACCCTGTTTATAAAAATGCAACTATTTTTGCAGGCGGAACACCGTACGCTATGCCTTTGCTGGAAGAAAACGGCTATCTGCCTGACTTCGATAAAATTCCTGAAGATATTGCCAAAAGAGCAAAACTTATGTTTTTAAATTATCCTAACAACCCTACAGGTGCAGTTTGCGATTTGGAATTTCTTAAAAAAGCGGTTGATTACTGTAAAAAATATGATATATTGCTTTGCTTTGACCAGGCATATTGCGAAATGACTTATGACGGATATATTGCGCCATCGGTACTGCAGGTTGAAGGTGGAAAAGATGTAGCATTAGAATTTTATTCGCACTCAAAATCATATAATATGACCGGCTGGCGTGTCGGCTGGGTTTGCGGAAACGCACAGGCAGTAAAAGCTCTTGGTACAATAAAAAATAACATAGACAGCGGAACTTTTAAAGCCATTCAGCAAGCCGCAAGCAAAGCGTTTGAAATTGACAAATCTTATATAGAAAAATTAAACAAAATGTATCAGGAACGCAGAGATGTCGCTGAAGCCGGTTTGAAAGAATTAGGTTGGAATATAAAACCATCAAAAGCAACTTTTTATCTTTGGCTGCCTACTCCTAAGGGTATGACAAGTGAAGAATTTGCGACATTAATGCTTGAAAAAGCGGGCATTGTTGTTCCGCCTGGCAACGGATATGGCAGATACGGTGAAGGATATTTCAGGATTGCACTAACAAAAGATGCTGAAACAATCAAAAAATGCCTCAAACGTATGAAAGATGCAGGAATAAGGTATAACTAATTATGCATTGCGTAATCTGTATATTTTGAACGTACCATTCTCACCTTTACCGTTGCCGGCACCTTTAGATACGAAGTTATCCCAGCGCAGGTTATCGGTTTCATCAGCATATCCCTGCCCGTTACCACTGGTTATAAATGCATGTCCGGCTTCTGATTCATATCCCGGTCCAGGAATGAATATACCAATGTACCCGGCAGGCAAATTCGGAATATCTGCAGCTGTTATTTCTCTTGCCCAACCCGCACCCATTTCAACGTACTTAACTTCTTCAAATTTTTCAGGGTGAGCATCAAAATATAAATACAAATCGCGAGGAACAGATATAGGTCTGCCTGCATTTGGGTGTCCTATAGGATATACAATTTCACCTTTTTCAACAACACCGCTTGTTTCAAGTGATAATTTTACACCTGTCAAACACTGTCCGCCTGTGCTCATATCCCTTGCAACAGCAGAGGCCGTTTCCGCCAAAATTCTGTCATTTGTAGGAATAAGTGTTCCGTCAGCATAATACGGGTTTATACCTTTATCTTCTTCAACACCAAAACCTCTGTATATACCATTTCTTATATCTTGCAGATATTTTGCAGCAGAAGCAGATGCTCTTCGTCTGTGGCCGTTGATGTGAGCCCGTGTTACACCTGATCTTCTGTTTGCAACCAAACGTTCATCAACAACTTCTGTGCTTCTCAAACGGGTTGAATAACCTGTTGAACGTTTATTAATCTGACTCATTGGAATACTTGCCGCTCTTGATGTCAGATATTCTTCTCTGAATTCATCTTCAACTCTCATTGCAATTGCTCTTTTTTCAGTTTTTGTTCTTACACCATGAGCCTGTATTTCATACTGATTTAACTCAAGCAAAATTAAAGCTATATCGTCTTTTGTTAGTGATGCCATTTCTTCATGTGTCAAACCGCCGCCAAACGCTATTTTACCTTCTCTGACAGCCGCTATTAACAAATCTCTTTCTCTTATTAAGGATCTTTTTTGCAGTCTTTCCAGCATCGCAATATCAGCAGCTTTGGTATCCTGAATATTGCCGTTATACAAACTAGGCATAAATATTACTCTGCCTATATCACCATTATTTCTGCTTACTTTACTTCTTCTTGGTATATAGCTTCTTTCGTTTTGTATATTAAACTTGTCAGCATTTAAAAGAACATTTGCTTCGTATATATGCATTTGTTGGGTACCGTTTTGCAAATCATCATAACGAATAGCCCCTTTATATCTCATTATTATAGCCTTGTCTGTTGTTAAATTGTTACCGGTGGTTTGATTATAGGTATTTATTGCATTCTGCCATCTTGCTTGATGCATTTCGTTTCCGCGGTTATTAAGGACAATAATCGTTGCAATAGCTTGTTTTTCAATAGAATTCTCCAAATCTTCCTGAGAATTTATGCCCATTAATTCAAATTGTCTTTTAATAGTAGGGTTTTGTATTTCCTGACCATACTTAATCTGCGTCATACCTATAGACTTACTTCCGGATCTTCGGCCTGTTTCATATTGATAATCAATATAACCTACGGAATCGGCTACTTGTTTTTGAAAATTCCTCCACTGAATATCATAACGGCCGGTATCCATATCCGTACCTATAAGTCCGTCATCAAAATGTGTTTCTTCATGAGCAAGCCCAAGAGCTAACTGAGCATAGCGGTTATATTCTTCATTTGTCAGACCGCAAATTGCCATAAGATTTTCTTTATTATCTTTATTCTGCAAAGCATCGGCAAACTCATTACCATTATCAGATAAATGTCTAGGTCGTCCTATTGTTATCGGAACAGGTGGTTCCGGTGGTTTTCTTCTTATTTCATTTGGCGAAACCTCCGGCATAGAAACTCTTCCCCTTTGATTGTAAGGGACAAAATCTGTCATTTGCGCACTGGCTTCTTCCGTATATGGAATAATTACCGGATTTGGATTTTCAGTTACCCTGAAATAATTCATACTAGGTCTGCTTACATCAGATTCATCCGGCAGTATAACCGGTTCTACAACATTCCGATTGTTAACTAAAGGAATATTATCAACAGTCATCTGCGGTGGTTGAATTTGTATAGGCGGTGGAGGCGGAACAGAATTATTTCTTGCATTCGCATGTTGTGCAGTATTGTCTCTTACTGCATTTTCCATACTTTGAACAGTCGGGGCTGTTCTGACTCCTGTTGTCATATCTGTATACTTACGGTTAATTTCTTTTTTGTTAGTTGTATAATCTGCCGCTGTTTCTAAATATTCGGCATAATCACCAATGATATAAATTTTTTGTCCGGACATGAGCCAGCCTTTTTCATTAAACGCACCGTCAGCCTGAAGTTTTGCTTTTAAATTTCTGGCATATTCTTTTGCGGCATCACCGGTTAATCCAAGACGTGCCGCAATAACTGCACAATTATCACCGGGCTGAACAATATAAAGTGTTTCTGTAGGTGTTGTATTTTGACCATTAAATACCACCGGATTACCGGCAGGCGAATTGCCGTTGGGCAAACCCACATTACCGGCACCTGCCGCGCCATTTGTTACAGACGCTCTGTTTATGCCGATTTCATAATCACCATGCCCCAATTTATTTTCTCCTTTTACAAGGGGAGTATCGGAACATTCAATTTAATTATTTAGAAAAAAATAACATGGTTTTACAAAAATTTACAATTTAAACATGCATTAATTCAGCCTTTGTTTTAGTACGTCCGCAGGATTTATCTTCGTCGCAAAAACCAATACGTTCACATTTCGGAACAAGGTACGGCTTTAACCAAGGTTCTTCTTTTGTAAGTTCATCGCACATCATTTTAACCATTGTACGGATTTCATATTGCGCACGTGTACAAAGTCTTAAATTTGCAAGGTGTATCATCTCTCTTAAATTAAGGCTGCACACCAAAGAACTTGCACAAGCATTAGGTAAAACCGCACGCGCATCTTCAGCCGGAATTCCTGCTTCAACAAATTCCTGATATTTTTGTGCAATTTCGCTCATAAAAGAAGTGAATTTTTCTTTTAATTCAGGGT